>CAZPNF010000023.1:0-11352 GCA_964587715.1 uncultured bacterium
TTTTTAACCAACCAAAAGCTTTTTAGCCTGGTTAAAAATATAAAGGCGGGCTAAATGAGATTCTTTTTATCGTAGGGCTAAATCTCTATTCCCGGTAATCGCATGGCTCCCCTCCCTTCCCCCCCCTGTTCCTGATCATTGTTCTTCTACGTTTTAATATTTTTTACCTGCTACGTGCGTACTCACCAGGTAGAGCAGGATAAAAAAAACTAAAACTATTCCAAGAGTTTACTTGTGCGACACTGGGGGCGTTTATAGAAGACTCAGCACCGCAAAAAATCACAGCAAAAACATTAAGTGTAGGGCTTTTTTGCGGCACTGGCTTCTACAAACGCCAGGAGAAGAAAATTTAAAGAAAAGAAAAAAGATGATCTTTCCCTGGCGATAGGTGAAAACTACATAAATAAAATGTTTCTTTTCTTTTAACTTTTTCTTTTTTTTACGGGTAGAAGACTAAACCACAAGAGATAGCAAAAACACGAAAATTACCCGCGCCATCGGTGTAATTATAAAACTATATTAGATGGAGTAAATTAATCGGATTGGTTAAAATAAATTAAAGCAGATTAGTTAGAGTGGCCAGGATTGATAAATTGGGATTTGGTAAAGTGGATTGGTCAGGATTATTAAAAAAAGGAATCTTACAGCAAAAGGGATCCTTAAAGTCTATCAGACTCTCTGGAAAATAGAAGAATCATTTTGGGTTATGAAGATTACCCTGGAAGTAATACCGGTATTTCATTGGACCGAGCTCCGGATAAAAGTTCATTTTGTGATCTGTTTTCTGGCTTTTCTCTTAGAGAGGACCCTGTAATTTAAACTAAAAAAGGCTAACCTTAACGCATCACTACAAAAAAATCAAGAAGTCATAAATTCTATGAATTTCGCGGAACTTAAGATAAAAAAAGTAAGTTTCTTGTTAAAAGCAAAGTAGTTTAAAATGTGCATTTTCATTTTTTATTGTTGTTAAATAAGGTGTTTTAGGAGATTAAGTGTCAAAGTAGGGATACTGGAAGCGGCCCGGATGACAATATCTATCAGTTAATTTTCAATGTGCCTGTCAAACTGTTTCAATCTCTACGCACAGAAAAGTTGTTTACAATGCACCCAGTTTAAGTCTTTTTTATAAGCGCAGGAAGTTGGATAGTAGCCATAGGAAATAACCCCACATTTAAAATTCCACTGCCCATCTTTTTTTTCACTGCCTCCAACACCTGTTCCCATGACCGGCAAAGTAGCGTATTATCCGGGTATTTCTTCCGTATATCGTGAATCTCGACATTTTTACAACAAATTATAAGCTGCCTTCCCTTAAGGTTTTTCCGTACGGTATCTCTTTCTCTCTGGTTAAACCTGCCGCCGGGTCCGCACAAGGCATGATAACCGAAGCCATCAGGGCAGCCTGCGATTAACACCTGGATTTGCACGCTCAACAGTTTTTTAGAGACACCAAAGGCTTTGCCTGCTTGAAACAAATCAGTGTCCATCGGATAAGCGTTTAGGACTGCGACTTCCGGCTCTACTGGAATAACAGTTCGATAGACATCGTCGGCAAAGCGAGAGGCCGCCCGGTGAGCTTGCACGGGATCTCCGGAGAAAAGTCCGCATATAGAGCGTTCTCCGTTAACTACAGCATTTACTATGAAAGATAGTCCGACCATGCGGGCGGCCTCTTCCATGTCCTCTCGGATGGGATTAGCGTCTACACAGCCGTATCCGGTACCGCGGATACGGTGGTTTTGTTCAATACTTTGAATGCCTGCTACACCAGGAAGCACAATTTTTGCCCCTCCGGAATAACCTGCCATGCCATGCGGATACACTCCTCCAACTCCTATCAACAAATCAGCCGTCGCAACCACAGAATTGATATATAAGTCCGTTCCTGCCTTCGTCCGCCCGATGTACTTTAAATTATCATAACAATTGTGCGGGATCACATTCACCCGCCGATAAACTTGCTCTCCCAACTTCAACAATAATTCGTGGCGGGTCATCGGTCGATGCGTGCCGTTGGCTACTATTATATTTACACAGGTATCTTCGACACCGGCAACATTCAGCTCATTCAGTAGCACCTTGAAAATGGTCTCGCAGGGGGCAGGTCGGGTGATGTCCTCCACCAATATGATGACATTCTTTTTTCCGGCGGATAAATCCTGCAAACTCTTTGAACCAATTGGCCGTCGTATTGCCGCTTCGATATCGGCGTCATTAAGCGACGGAGCACCATGGTGTGCAGCAATTGTCAGTTCCCAATTGTCGGGGATGTGCAGATCTACCTGGTTGTCCCCGTACCATGCGTTGTTACGTACTGAAAATATCATGACCTTTCCTCATTCTTTAACATATATTCTCTCTGATCGATAGCCGTTTCGGTCAAACCTTCAAAAGGTCGAAGGCGAACACCCGTAGCACACATCTCTCTATATGACTCGTCCTTGGGATAATTCTTGTGTATGCTGCGAGCGGGAGCAAAAATCATGTCTCCTTTCTTGAAGGGAATCCTTTGATCGTCCACAATACAAGTTCCTCCCCCTTCAAGGTAATAATGAATTTCTTCCGTATTGTGCCATGACAACGAGAACTCCTTATATGGATTGGACACTTTACTAAGGCGTGCTGCTGGTCCTTTTCCGCCCACGAGACGTACTGTTAGAGCGCCGACATTTGCCGAAGTGAGATAGTTCAAACCCTGTTGTCCGGGACTTGTAGCAATGCAGCCGTCAGGCGAGTAGTGAGGGATTTTATCTGATCCAGTGACGACGATCTTCTTCCAGTATCGAACAGGCTGCCGTGAAAATGGGGGGATAAAAAAACCTTTACGCGTCTCATCCAGCAACCTGTAATTGTTGCCGACCTCGATTTCTCCGAAACCTTCAAAGGGACTCATGGCGATGCCACGGACGAACATGACAACCAACTCCACCTTCCCGGTGTTAGTAATCCGGTGTTTTACCCAAGCAGGTAAAAATACGGCGTCGTCTTCAATAAAATTATACTTTTCATTCTCAACCTCCACCGCCCCTGTCCCGGAAATAATGTACAAGGCTTCTTCACAATTCTGTTTTCTAAAAACCATAGGTGGGTGATCCGGCGGAATGCGACTGATTCCTGCGCTCAAGGTGATGCTACCAACTAATACTGCGGAAGCTATAAGTTCACCGTATTCTTCAAATACGTATGGCACCCGATCCTCCGGAGAGAGAGAGATCCTATCTGAAGGCCTAATCAAATACCGGTGGCAATAATTCAAAGGCTCTTCGGGCAACCATTTGTCAAATGTCCCTCGGCCAAACTTTCCGTCGTCCGGATGCCCCTTCATAAGGATTTCCCTATAAACTTCCTGAACTTGTTTCATTTTACTTACCTCCTGATATCTCGTTAAATTATTCTGTATTCACGTTGATCGATTGCACTTTCTGTTAGACCTTCGAAAGGCCGGAACCGTATGCCGGTAGCGCACATTTCACGGTATCTCTTGTTTTTCGGAAAAATCCTATGGATGCTTCTGGCGGGAGCAAAAGTCATATCGCCTTTCTGAAAAGGAACCTCCTTCCCGTTAACCAGAAGAATTCCCTCACCTTCAAGACAGTAATGTACTTCCTCAGTGTTGTGCCACGAAACGGTCCATCCTGTAAACTGGTTTGCACCCTCCGAAAGTCGCGCCGCCGGTCCCTGGCCGCCGACTAGCCGTAGGGTGAAGGTATTTACATTTCCCGGAGAAATGTAGTTGAATCCCTGCTGACCCGGGCTCAGGGCTATATCCCCAGTATGCGTATAATGAGGAAGCTTGTCACTTTCACTGACAACGATCTTTTTCCAATACCGCCATGGCTCTACCTTGACCTTCGGGAGCCCCATCTGATTACCTTGAACAGGGACAAACTCTTTACCGAGATAAACTTCTCCAAAATCCTCGGCGGGAACCAAGGAGATACCTTTAAAAAAAAGGACCACTAGGTCACGTTCTTGAGTATTGGTTATCCTATGCCTGGCCCAGGCTGGTAGAAACACTGCGTCTCCCTTGAAAAAACTATACCTCTCGCCCTCGACTTCTACAGTTCCCCCACCTTCGATCACATAGAGCGCCTCCTCGCAATTTTGCCTTCGAAAAGGTAGGGAGTCATGATTCGGTGGAATTGTAGATACTCCAGCGCAAAGTGTCAGAGTGCCCGAGAGGTCCCGAGAAATAAACAGTCGGCCGTACTCTTCAAGAACCAAAGGTTTTCTATTTTTTGGCCACAAGAGTATTGTCTCTTCTGGTCGTACGAGATATTTTACTTTATAGAGAAGAGGTTCTTCCGTGACCCAATTAACAAATGCGCCGCGACCGAAACGACCATCGTCAAGACGCCCCTCCATGATAATTTCCTGATATGCTTTTTGAAAAAAATTCATACCCTATTTACCCTCCTTCCACAATAGAAATACCTCCGTAGGGAAAAACGTTCACACGTGCCGTCGGCAGATTTCTTTCCAGTTGCTCAACAGCATCCGAGACGGAACCGAACCAGGCAGTTCCTTCCGGGAAGATATTCCTGAACTCAACCGGACCTACGCTTGGCGATACGACCAAGACATTATATTCCCTACATAGCGTTTCTCTGCGTTGTTTAAACCCGTGGTGACCGGGCCCACCGGGCCCATATAACGCATGATAACCGATACCATCTGGGCACGAGGCGATTAACAGCACCCGCCCGCCCCGCCTTACGCTTTTAATTCCCATTCCCCGAGAAAGCGCTTTGGTTGCCTGAATGAGATCATAATCCTCAGGGAAGGCATTGATGATGACTAATTCTGCATCAGGAGGCGCTTCGACACTGTACGCGTTGCGAGCCATGGCAACGCCAGCCCGGTGGGCACCGATGATGTCCCCCACAAAGAGCCCAACGATGTTACGGTCGACCCCCATAATCGCGTTCACCACGAAATCCATTCCAATCAGATGCGCCGCAGATTCAAGGTCTTCCCGAAAGGGATTGTTTTCCACCACGCCAATACCCTTGTGGATATCCATCCGGTTAAGGTGATGCTTCACGATCGTTTCGAAGCCGCATATCCCTGGAAGAACCGTTTTCCCCCCTCCACCGAAACCGGCATTCGGGTGCGGTAGAATCCCTCCTACTCCCACCTTGACATCGGCCGCTGCGACTACGGCGTTAATCCATATGGGAGTACCGGCAGTGGTATCGCCCATATACACTATGTTGTCGTGTAAAGAGGGGTTCTGTGTCCGGTAATTGTCCACAATCCAGTTTCCCAACTTACAGCGAAAGTCAGGCTCTGATTGAGGTTTGTGGCACCCAATGGCGCTGATAATCGTGATTGCCTGGCGTTCTATACCGGCCATCTCTAACTCCTTCAAGACTACGGGAACTATTCGGTCCATCCGCATCGGCCGGGTAATGTCTTCAACCACCACGACTGCGCTCCGCTTGCCTTTGGCCAATTCCCGCAGCCGTGGGGCTTTGTAGGGAGACTCGAAACAGGCCACGATGTCTTTGTCTGACAATACAGGAAGCCATTTGGGCCTACAAATGACTGCGTTCCAACGTTCCGGAAGTTTAAGAACAAGCATCTCTGAGCTAGTTGGCAAAAGAATTCTTTTGGTATTTATTTCTCGGCGGCTCAATTGATTTCTCCCCGGCTTTTCCAATACTTTCGCATATTTGTAAGCCCCTCTTCATAGAGCCTTCCAATAGTCTTACCACTTGGCAAAACTTCCTGCTCAAGCTGCTTAGCCTTTTCCGAAGAAATGAGCGCACCTTGTTCTGTTAGCAACTTTTGGAGCCGTTCCACGACTACTATTCTAGGCTGTACACTAGACCGAACACAGAGGGCCGCAGCTGCCCCTGCAGCTTCACCCGTAGTCCACATCGTTGGTATATCCTTGAGATTATTGAATGATCCTAGTTGTAATCCCATTGTAGTGGAGCCAGGAATCACTGATATTCCATTGCCGCACACCAAAAGGCCATCGACACCTTGAGGGACTAAGCAGCCATAAGGAATGTCGTTTGCAGGGAATCCTCCTTTGACATTGTAGGCAACAACGTCGGGGAACCTTCGTCTCTCTAGAATATCTTTCCCCGTAAGCGTCTGCATACCGACGATGTGACGGGTGTCACGGACGCCGATCGACATGCTGGTACTTTGAATCCTTGCTTTTGCAAAGCCGGGAACATATTTTCTCAGGAACCGAAGCTCTGTCATGTATTGTTCTCTTGCTTCTACTTCTGCTCTAGTCAGATCATCAACGTTCGTACCGTCCACTCCTTCGACAGACCCCCCCCACAAGAGAGCTTCGTCTTCGTACAGTAGATGGCTCAGTTCCGGCCGTTCATGCCCCCAGTAGTTCGGCATCTCCCGCGTTCTGGGTTTGTAGTAGGGCAGGTCACCGTTTTCAGTCGCCTTCCGGATGGCTTCCTTCAACCCGTAGTCTTCCCTCGAGTATTCAGAAACCGCCCTCCAATCTACGTTGCTCAGGCGAACCAGTATCGTCATGGCGAAAAGTATACCTTCCTTCTGTCCTTTTCGGAAAGGAGCGTGGGCAAGAGCCGCCAGGTCCGCGTCTCCTGTGGCGTCCACAATTACATTCCCCATAATGGCTTGCTTACCTGATTTGTTAACGACCAAAATTCCTGTCACTCGGTCATCATCGAGAATTACGTCAGTCATGTAGGAATGAAGAAGCAATTTTACATCAGCCTTACATACCATGTCGAATAAAAGAGTTTTAGCCATCTCGGCATCGTACACGACGTTCATTGTGGAATATTCGGAAGCGTAATGGAATATAGGGTAATTAGGAGGATCATTCGGACTCCGACCAGCTCCACCCTGTTTTATTAGTCCATCAACTATCTCTTTCCCTATCCCTCCGACGGGGGGAGAATTTAACACCGTCATGTTACCACCTGTGAACATGCCCCCCAGAAACCCGTACCGATCAATCAACAAGGTATTCGCTCCATTGCGGGCGGCAGACAATGCAGCACTTATTCCGCTCACTCCCCCGCCAACCACAACGACCTCAGCAAATTTGTACCCTAATTGCATTTCGGTAAACCTCCATAATTATTTTATTTACGTAATGATTATCAAGATTCTCTATCCCTTAACACTCCCAGCAGTAAGTCCGCTGATAACAAACCTTTGAGCTATTATATAAAAAACTATCGCCGGAATCGAAGCCATGATGGCGGACGCCATTATCATTCCCCACTGGTAGACATCCCCCATAATTAGCCCGGAAATACCGACTGGAATCGTCCTGAGTTTATCACTTGTGACGAAGGTTAACGCAAATAAAAACTCGTTCCACGCCAATGTAAAGGCGAAAATTCCCGCTGTAGCAACCCCTGGCCCTGAGAGAGGGAGAACTATCAAGCGCATGGTCGCAAATTTGGTGCACCCATCTATCAACGCCGCGTCCATCAGGCTTGTCGGTATGCTCCGAAAATAACTAAGAAGTAGCCAGGTCACGAACGGCACTGAGAAGGTGAGATATGTCAAGACCAAAGAGAATAATGTATTTGTAAGGCGCAGTGAATTGACGAGCGAAAACATAGGTATAAAAACGAGAATGGGAGGCACTAAATAAGCAAAGAAGACGAAGCGTGCGATTAATTTTCCTCCCCTCACTCTCAGGAAAGTCAGTGTGAACGCTGCAGGGAATCCAATTATTAAAGCAATGAGAGTGGTTGAAACCGCAACCATTAAACTGTTCCTGAAATAAATTAAAAAATTGGTTGTGGTAAGCAACTTCTTGTACTGGAAGGTTGTCACTGTTTTCGGCATCAAGCTTTGTTTAGTCTGGTAAACCTCAGCGTCAGATCGGATAGATGTCACGAGCATCCAATAAAACGGGAACAGTGCAATCACTAAGAGCAAGACTAAGATCACAATGAAACGGATTGAATTAGTTATCCGCTTAAATTTTCCATTTACAATAGTCATGACGTTGTTATTCCTTTCTTAATAGCCAGTTGGTCGTTATAGTGATCAGTATGCCGATGAACGGAAGGAACATGAGACTTATAGCAGCCGCTTCTCCCAATCGCAGAGATTTAATTCCCGTTTGATACGAAAGCGTAGAAAAGACCTCAGACGCGTGTGCAGGACCACCATTCGTCAGCACATATACAATTTGAAATTCGTTGAATGTCCAGATTATGCCAATGAGCGTCACGACTGTCAACACCGCCGATATACCTGGGAGGTCCACATTCCAGAACTTCTGCCATTTCGAGGCCCCGTCTACATCCGCTGCCTCATAAAGTTCTTTAGGAATCGACTGAAGCGCAGCCAACAGGGTAATACCGAAAAACGGAGCATGCCGCCATATACTGACCGCCATTACAGAAGGTAACGCTGTTGATGCATTGGCCAGCCAGCAGACGGGAAGATCGAAAATGTGTAATTTCATTAAAATGAAATTCAAAACCCCGTTCATATCGTCGTAGATCCAGCGCCAGGTAAGCGAAGATACAATCGCAGGGACAGCCCATGGCAGAAGCAAGAAACCCCGAACATAATTTCTCGCTCTGAACTGCTGGTTCAGGAACAGTGCTATTATCATGCCGTAAAACAACTTGAAAAACACGCCTACTATTGTATAAAGGAATGTGTTCAGTACCGTCTTATAAAAGATTTCATTTCGGACGAGTGCAAAAAAATTACGAAAACCGACAAACTGCAGAGGCATACCTAAGGTTTTTTCATTAAGACTCAACCATATGACCGAAAAAAGCGGATAAACAATCAAACCCAGAATAACTACCAATAATGGAAGTAGCAAAAGAAACCCAAGCATATTGTCGTTATCTAGTGTAAACTTTTTTATCATTCTATTCATAAAGTCAAAGTCCTTCTTTTTTTTTACCTGATAAATATTTGTGCATGCCGCTTGTCGGCGGCATGCACAAAAAAAACAATATGCGATATGTTAATAACGGGCGTAAATCTCTTCGATCCTTTTAGCGATTGCAGATACGGCCTCTTCCGGTTTCTTTCCCTGCACAACGACCATCTGGACCATTTCAGTTATCAGCATATTGGAGTACACTTCTCTGGCTGGGACTGTCATTGGTCCGGGCCAGCCAATACCGTGACCATATTTGGCGTTTTCCATGAATAACTTGCGAATAGGATCGCTCCAGTACGGCTTATTCATCGTGCCGTAGTAAGCCGGCGCGTAATAACCGCCGTACCCACTTAGCCACATCTCGTAGTTCTCAGGCTTCATAATATAGGACAGCAACTTTTTCGCAGTTTCCACGTACTTGGAGTTTTTAAAAATTGCCATTGATCTCATCGAAGCGATGTTTTGTCTACCTGCCGGTCCACTCGGAGTAAGGACTAAGCGTGTTTTTTGAACGAGATCTGGCTTTTCCTCCAACATCCATTTGTAGATAGTTCCGCTATTCGTCACGAAAGCGACCACCTCCGACTGATACGCCTTGTTATCCCCGCTATCGTCCCATCCGGCAATTCCGGGAGGAGCGTATTTCGCCAGCTCAGCGATAAATTTCAATCCTTTGACAGTCTCGGGCGAATTGAAGACGACTGTTTTACCATCTTCCGCGACTGTTCGCATTCCGAATGCCCAGAGTATCTGCGTAAGAAAATTCTCCGCGTCCTTCGTCTTTCCAAGCGGAAGTCCATACCCGTACACGCTCGGAGGATTATAAATAGACTTGGAAGCGGATAACACATCCTCCCACGTCTGGGGAACTTCCAGTCCTTTTATATCAAGTAGGTCTTTCCTTGCGAAGAGCAAGTGGGTCATGACGGACATTGGGATAGAGTACTGCTGCCCATTCACTGTTGCGTCCATCTGGACCACGGGAAGTGGTTCACCATTTTGTTTTATCGTCTCTTTCCACACATCTGATACGTTTACCAACAGGTCCGCAAACTCATATTGCATGGTCGCCCCGTTGTCAATCATACAGATGTCTGGCGTAGCTTTGACCTCGATGGCAGCTACCAGTTTAGTAACAAATTCCCCCCAAGAAATATTCGTGACCTCTACATCTATTCCATTGTCTAAAGCGTACCGGTTGACGATATCATTGAAGGCTTGATCTGCTTCTGGGGCAAAACTCTTTTCCGTCCAAATTGTAAGCCTTTCCTTCTCCACAGCGAATCCATAGATGGAATAGATAGAAACGACAAGTAACAACACAAACACGATAAATAAAAATTTTTTCATAATACTATCCTCCTTAGGTTTAGATTTAATAGATTAAAAAATTTACATATAGACGTTACTACGCCTATCTTATTCTTACATAATTTCTCTCACCTCCTTCCCGCAGGTCTTTCAATCTCTATTGTCAAATTGACATACCTAAATATTAGTCGGGCCTGGTGTAAATAATTTTTATACATTTCTTGATTTTCTTCAATCTCTTCACAAAATCATTAGTTATCAAATACGTAACATATACATTTTTTTCTTATATCTCTATAATTTTAATCTCTTAGGGTTCAATTCCCCGCAGCTCTGCTGCGAGGAGTTTCATTATTATTTTTTTTACTACTATTTCCGCTATGATAATAAAAAATAATACTTTGGTCATAATACTTTATTAACCTAACATTTTTTATATGAAGATGATTTCCTTAATTTAATATTTTATTAAATTAGTATCTTCTTGATCTCAATAATAAAAATAGCAAAATAGAATGCGTTGCTCCTTTTTATACATTATTTGTCCGATTAGTAATATTGACAGACAAGTTAATTAATATTATATTACAAAACAATATAATCTCAAATTTTTTTATTTTAAATTGGTTCCCCTGATATAGTTTTCGCAGTTTTCCACGTTTTTCATATAGGTTCATGGTGTCGGCGAGTTCCTATGTAGTATTAGTAACATACATGGCATGGTTATAATCACTACCTTCTAAAAAGCTTAAGTTGTTTTCTGTCTTTTTCCAGTTTTAATCCCCTCTTAATTAATAGATTCCCTAAGTAGTTCTTCCGCTCTCTTGGCGATATGTTCTGCAGTTAGACCAAACACTTTGGTCAGTTCCCAGGGTTCTCCAGATTCACCAAATCTATCTTCTACTCCGACCATATCCATAAGAAGGGGGGTAGAGTAGGATTTTTCACAGGCGATTACTCCAGCTACGATATTGCCGAATCCACCTACTTGATGTTCTTCTACGCTAAGGATAATATTGGTTTCCTCAGCTGCTTTAATGATGGCTTTTCTATCAATTGGCTTTAAGGTATGAATGTTGAGGATTCTACTTTCTATATTATACTCTTTCTTTAGGATATAGGCTGCCCGCATGGCCTCTGCCACCATGGGCCCACAGGCAATAATGCAA
>CAZPNF010000024.1:0-11164 GCA_964587715.1 uncultured bacterium
TCTGCCCAGGCCTGGTAGTCTACATGGTTCATCAATCTGTCGTACAGGGAAGCAATTCTTGTGTAATTTGAAACTTTCTCTGCTTTATGGAAAATAATCTTTTCTACCTTTCTCTATTTCTCAAAATGGTTCCATCCTTCTGGAGAAAGAGGAATCGTTTTCCCCTGCCGCATGATTTTAATTCCCTCTTCTTTCGGTCTCATTTCTCCAATAACCGTAAAATCGAATCCTCCCATGGCGGATTTTTTGCTTAAGAACTTCTCGTATTCTACCTTCGACATTGTAAAGAGAAGTTCATACTCCTCTCCACTGTTCAGCCCATAAATTGAAGAAGGCTTTTCACCCTTTTCTGCCCGGAGAAAAACCTCCTCTGCTATTGGAATTTTATCCTCCTCTATCAAACAGCCCAGACCGCTTTCCTGACAAATATGAATAATTTCTGAAGACAAGCCGTCACTTATGTCGATCATTGAAGTTATCTCAAACTCTTTAACCAATTTCCTGGATTCCTCAAGCCTAATCTCGGGCTGCAAAAAACGCTTTACAGATATGGGGAATTGATTTTTGTTTTCACCTGATTTCAAAACCTCTAACCCTACCATTGACCCACCCAGTTTCCCTGTCACACAGAGAATATCTCTATTTCTGGCACCACCCCGTGTAACAGCACATCCATCCTCCACTTCACCTATGACAGTCACAGAGATAAAACATCCGCTGTTAGAACTTACTGTATCGCCTCCTATCAGCGTACATCCGTAGAAGTCACCACACTGCCTCATTCCCTTGTAAAGTGATTCAACATCTTCTACTTCCCAGCTCGATGGAAGAGCAAGGGAAACAACAGCATACTGAGGAACCCCGCCCATTGCAGCCACATCACTTAAATTGATAGCTAAAGCCTTCCAGCCGAGAGATTCTATCGGTATATACGTGAGATCAAAGTGAACCCCTTCCACCATAGCATCTGTGGTAAGAACTGTTATCCACCCGGGTCGGGGACGGAAAAGAGCCGCGTCATCTCCTATCCCAAGTAGGGGAGTTCTGGAATCGTTAGTCACTATTTTTTTTATCCGATCTATAAGTCCGAACTCCCCCAGCTGACTCAGCTTCATTCAGCCTCCGCTATTTTAACAAACAATCGTCTTCTCCGGGGTCCATCAAACTCACAAAAATAGATCGACTGCCATGTGCCGAGAACCAGATTACCTCCTGTTACAATTAGAGTGAGAGATGGTCCAAAAAGGCTTGATTTGATGTGAGCAGCTGAGTTTCCCTCACTGTGGTGATAGCCGTCCTGAAATGGGATTGCCTTTTCTGTCTCGTAAAGAATGTCACGCACAACACTTGGATCAGCATTTTCATTTATGGTCACGGCTGCTGTAGTATGCGGAACCCAGAGGAGACAGATTCCTTCTTTTATACCGCTCTTTCTCACCACACCAGCAACCTCTCGATCGATATTTAAAAATTCGGTGCGAGAATGGGTTGTGATTGATATTTCTTCTAACATTTGGATTTTAAAACCTCCCCGTAGAGACGTTGCATGCCGTAGAGACGTTGCATGCAACGTCTCTACGAATATATGATCATTTAATTTTCAAAGGATTATTTTCGTCCTCCTCCCAGTTCAAAGGATTATTTTGAATATAATTTCTGACGTTCCATAATTCCTTTTCATCCCTGATGATTCTGTCATAAAACCTGGGTTGCCAGGCAAAGAATTAATGGGGCAATTCATTATTGACCAATTTTGTCACCGCGGATTTAAACGATTGAATGACAGACGATAATGATCCCCTTTTCGGGGAAATATTGGAAAATTGTGTAGAGACGTTGCATGCAACGTCTCTACGAATATCGGAATTTACCATTTTGGCACCATTGCCTTTATTAATAACAATAATTCCATGTACATGATTGGGCATGATGACAAATTCATCTAATCGAACAAACGAAAAATGGCCGGGTATTTCCTGCCACCATTGATTCACAATTTCTCCAATTCTTGACAGCACCGTTTCTCCGTTTTCGATACGTCCGAAGATACATTCACGATCTTTGACACAAATGGTTACAAAATAATAACCGTTCCAGGAATAATCCCACCCCTGCAAACGAGCGGAAGAAATGCGGTATTTGTTTTCGAATAAATCGTCAGCCATTTTTAATTCCACATTACATTTGGTATATCGGATTTCGTGGTGCATCAATGATAAAACCGATTTTTCATATTCCGGATCAATTTTTTCGCCGTATCAAGAACCCTGTCGGACAGCGAGATTGTGTATTGTGTAATGTACTCTCTGGCCTGAGCAGGATTCTTTTCCCAGAGCTGGAGTGCAGTAGTCTCCACACTTTTTTGCATGGCGAATTCTCGCTCCTCAAAAGATTTCCAGAGAGAAATTACCTCAGGAGCTCTCTTATAATAATGGACATTAATCAAATTTTCCAGATCATTAAAAATCCAGAAAGCAGCCTGAGGATTATAATCAAACTCTCCGGGAAGTGTGTCAAAATGATGTTTTAAAGCTTCAGAAGGAGTAGCTGCTCTGGAGGTATTTGAAAATCCCGAAGGCAACCGCTTCATCCCGGCTGCGTACCACGGCACAAAAACATTCACGTCAGGCCTGCCCATGGAAAGCCACAAAATAGCACCAATTGGAACAGGCATCCAGCTTCTCAGCCGAGCAACTATAGAAAACTGAGTAGTAATGGTACATATAGTTCTTTCCGTAGTTGAGTTTGGATTGATAGTTACCATCCAGGGCAATCCTCTGCCAGGACTTTCAGCTCCGTTTTTAAGAACAGGTAAGATTCCTTTTTCGTCGGCAGTACCGTATTTTGTCCCTTCGTAATGGTCCCTTAGAACAGCCATTATATCCTGCACATCAAGTTTCCTGTTAGGTTTAGCTGCAAAAGGAAGACCTCTTTTCTTCGCTTCTTTCACAGAGGTTGTCTTCCCTGTAACAAGCTGCTGCCCCCTCCACTGGCGTGTATCATACCCGCGCTCGGTGAATTTACTTTCTTTTTTAGGGACTTTCATGTATGCATAAGCAAAATCAAAAACCTTACCAGTTCCTGGATCGTACCAGCCCCTCCTGATAGCATAATCCTGAACGTTATCTCTGGAAGTGATAAAATTTGTGGTATCGTTAAAATCTACCTGGCGAATGATATAAGTATTGGGAAGAAAAACAACACCATCGTCAGGGACTCTCTGGGCTACCCAATGTTTGCCAGCAACAATGGAGAGAAACCATGCTTCATTGGGATCAGCAATCACCAATGTACGGCCAGAAGAATTGTAGCCAAATTTGTCGAGAAGAGACCCTGCAATCTTAACCCCCTCTCTGGCAGTTTTAGCACGCTCTGCCACAATCCTGCGAAGCATGAAACCTATACCGCCATCAGTCAGTTCTGGTTTATCCTCTCTGGATGGACATGCATCACTGGCTACAGCAACTCCCCATTCGTTGAGGTAGTAATCGGAGAATTTCTGACCATTAACCTGAAACCAGAGAAAATCCCAGGTTTGTTCTACTTGAGGAATCTCAGCTCCACCCAAAAGAGTGATAAATTCTCCTTTTTGATGCTTCACCCGAGGCACTAACCACGCGTTGACCACTACTTGACCGCCATCGTCTTCATTATGACCAAACAGCACAGAGCCATCTTTACTGGCCTTCTTGCCCACAACAATGGAGCTGCATGAGTAAGAAGAAGATACTGAAAATAATATAAGTATTACAGCTGATAAAATCGCTATTGAACGGCATTTTGTTTTCATTTTGTTCTCCTGTTATTTGATTTTAATTCCCCAGACATGTTCCCACCCTCTTTGCCACTTCAATTAAAGGATGATCCTGGCTGACGAGCCGCGTCTTCCCACCAACATCGCTCAAGGGAACTGTCACGATCTCTCTGCCTCGCAAAGCCACCATCACCCCGGCAACGCCATCATTACAGAGCTCCGCAGCCTTGACACCAAAGCGTGTTGCCAGAACTCTATCAAACGCGGTAGGTGTACCCCCACGCTGCAGATGACCAAGAACGGTCACACGGCTCTCAAGGCCTGTAAGTTCTTCAATCTCATCTGCTACTTTGTGACCAATACCACCGAGCCGAATCGGATCAGTACTTTTTTTCACTACACGCTGAACAACACGATCACCACCTAAAGGTTTTGCTCCTTCCGATACAACAACTATACTGAATCGTTTCCCTCTCTTGCTGCGGTTCTTTACCATATCGCATACCTTATCAATATCATAAGGTATTTCCGGGATGAGAATTACATCTCCACCGCCAGCAATTCCCGATTCCAGTGCAAGCCATCCTGCATAACGTCCCATTACTTCAATGACCATGACACGGTGGTGAGACATTGCTGTGGTGTGGATCCTGTCGATTGCTTCTGTGGCAACATTTAAAGCAGAGTCAAAACCAAATGTAATATCTGTCCCCCAGATATCGTTATCAATAGTCTTGGGAACACCTATAATACGAATTCCTTTCTGACTCAATTGTTGAGCAATAGCCATGGTACCGTCACCGCCGATACACACCAGATTCTCTATACCGAGATCTTCCACATATTCAACCACGCTGTCGGAAACATCGATAAATTTGATGTCTTCGCCTTTTTGTTTCGCCGACCAGCGAAAAGGATTGGCAGTGTTGGAGGTACCAAGTATGGTCCCCCCCTGGGTCAAAATCCCCGATACTTTTTTCCAGTCCAGAAGCTGAACATGTTTTTTAATCAATCCCTCATAACCATCCTCAATGCCGACTATTTCCATGTTATACTGACTGATGCTCGCTTTTGTTACTCCCCGAATAACAGCATTAAGACCCGGACAATCTCCTCCTCCGGTAAGGACACCTATACGTTTTCCTTTTGCAGATGACATAACCATTCTCCCATTAAACCTTTTATATAGCAATAATTTGAAATTTTGAGTCAAGTTTTTGATGTCATTTTTTAAAGTCAGCTTGGAAAATTCAAAAAGTAAAAATGAAAAGAATGGTTTCAAATACTCATTACGAGATTACATGTTCAAGTAATAATCAAACCCATAATTTTTACATTTTGATATGTAATTTTGGTATTTGATTTTTGATGTCTTATCTCCAGATTTTAATTACACAAAAACTCATTTGTGTACTTCTCGTCGGTTTGAGGCTTTGTCGTGAGCGTAGCCGAACGGCGAAGCTTCGCTAGTTCATTACCATTCTCATATTTGATTCTTAAAGTTTTTTCAATCCAGCTGCAGAATTACTTTTCCGCACTGTCCTGAATTCATAACATCAAAACCTTTCTGGAAATCTTCAAAACGGAATTTGTGTGTAAGCACGGGTGAAATATCGAGTCCGCTCTGGAGCATTGTCTGCATCTTGTACCAGGTCTCAAAAATCTCACGGCCGTAAATTCCTTTTATAAAAAGACCTTTGAAAATAACCTGATCCCAATCAACCCTGGCCATGCTGGGAAGAATCCCGAGAAGAGCAATTCTACCTCCATTGTACATACTTTCCAGCATTGACTCAAATGCACTCGGATTCCCCGACATTTCCAGGCCAATATCAAAACCTACCATACCTAATTCATCCATACATTCTTTTATCGAAATTCGGGTCACATTAATAGCTCTTGTTGCTCCCATTTTTCGAGCAAGGTCCAGACGGTAGTCATTTATATCTGTAATTACCACGTTGCGTGCTCCCACATGTCTTGCAATTGCTACAGACATAATACCTATTGGCCCTGCTCCCGTAATAAGAACATCCTCGCCAACAAGATTAAAAGATAAAGTTGCATGAGCCGCATTACCATAGGGATCAAAAAAAGCTGCAATCTCGGAGGGGATGTCTGGATGAACGTGCCAGCCGTTTGCAGCAGGAATGGCAAGATATTCTGCAAAACAGCCGTTTCGGTTCACACCAACACCTATAGCATTTGTGCAGAGATGGCGGCGGCCAGCAAGACAGCTACGGCAGTGTCCACAGAAGATGTGGCCTTCTCCTGAAACCCTGTCGCCGATCTCAAACCCTGTAACATTGACACCCTTAGCCACAACTTCCCCGACAAATTCATGACCAATAGTCATAGGTGTTTTTATAGTGCGCTGTGCCCATTCATCCCAGTTGTAAATATGAAGATCAGTTCCACAAATAGCTGTCTTTTTTATCTTGATGAGGATATCATTATTACCATATTCTGGAATGGGACCTTCTTCTAACCATATCCCCTTTTTGGGATACTTCTTAACAAGTGCTTTCATCGTTTCCATGGTAATTTCCTTTTAATAATGCATCAATAAACCCATTGAAGAATATAACGCGTAGAATGTGAAAAGTCAAGACTTCAATTTCTCCTTGACATAACTCAAAAATTTTCCTAAAATAATGGGTGTAGAACGAACTTAATAACAAAAAGACAAAAATGGGACCAGACTGATGATTTACGGCATCGGGATAGATTTAATTGAAGTTGAAAGAATAAAAAAAACCGCACTAAAATCCGGGTACAGATTTTATACAAGAATCTTTACAGAAAACGAGATTAACTATTGTAAAAAGGGATCAGACCTTAATAATCAATCCCAATGTTTTGCAGCCAGGTTCGCAGCAAAAGAAGCCTTTTTTAAAGCCATCGGGACAGGGTTAAGAAACGGACTCCACTGGAAAGATGTTGAAGTTTCAAATAATGAACTTGGAAAACCGGACTTAGTATTACGGAATACTGCACTTGAAATAATTGAAAGAATAAAAAGTCCAAATATTTTATTATCTATTTCTCATACTAAAAATGCTGCAATCGCTGTTGTGATTTTAGAAAAATAAATGGAGGACAAAAAAATGCCTGTGCAAAAATTAAATAATGTATTAACCAGAGCTCTGGAAACTCTCAAAGAAAAGGGCACTGCCAAGGGCAAAGAAATGGTTATTACTGGTGTGAAACCAGCAGAAGGTGAGAAAGGACCTCGTTATTATATTGAAGGAAAAGGGAAACAAGAATTCATAAAGATGAACGCAAATTCCTATCTCGGTATGTCACTCCGCAGAGAAGTAATAGAGGCAGAAGAGGAATTTGCAAAAAAGTATGGGGCAGGTCCAGGTGCTGTACGGTTTATTAGTGGTACTTACAAACCCCACGTTGAGTTAGAAAAAAAACTTGCAGAATTTCATAAAAGAGAAGCAGCCATGATCTTCAGTTCTGCATACACTACGACCATGGGTGTTTTAACTCCACTGATTACAGAAGAAACCATTATTATAAGCGACGAACTAAATCACAACTGTATAATTAATGCTATACGGCTTTCCAGACCGAAGATAAAGGAAATCTACAAGCATCTGGACATGCAAGCTCTTGAAGAGAAAATAAAAAATAATATTGGTAAAGGGAAAAGAGTTATAGTTGTTACAGATGGAATTTTCAGCATGAGAGGAGATTATGCACCTCTGGATGTTATTTCTAACATCTCAAAAAAATATGATGGAGAATTTGAGGAGGGGATCATTACTATTGTTGACGATTCTCACGGAATCGGTGCTTTTGGTAAAACAGGAAGGGGAACAGAAGAATATACAAATGCAGACGGTGTTGACATTTTAATTGCCACTCTGGGGAAAGCACTTGGGATAAATGGAGGATACGTAACAGCAGCCTCGACAATTATCAACTACCTCCGTGAGACCGCACCTTTTTACATCTATTCCAATCCAATTACGCCGTCAGAAGCAGGTGCTGCAATGAAGGCACTGGATATCCTCGATAGCAAAATGGGCATTGAACTTCTTGAGCGTCTTCACAGATTGACAAAGCGATTTGAAAAAGGGCTGATTGATCTGGGATATGAAATCATTGAAAGTGACCATCCAATAGTTCCCTTGATGATCCGGGATACCCAAAAGACATCTGAGCTGGTTCAGTATCTAACCGATCACGGTGTGCTTGCAACAGGGTTAAACTATCCTGTTGTGCCAAAAGGTGATGAAGAAATCAGATTCCAGATATCCGCTGATCATACTGAATACGATATAGATTATACGTTAGATGTGTTGAAGAAGTATAAAGAAAGCCGCTGAGATTTCTTCAAGAAGCACGAAAAAGGTGGGGGCTGTATCAAAAGCCCTAAACCTGTCATTGCGAGCATCTTTTTGCGAAGCAATCTCCTAAATTCGTGCTCAATTCTGGAGATTGCCACGTCGCAGAGCCTGTGCTGAGTAATAGCGAAGCGCTCCTCGCAAAGACGTCAAATAGACTTTTCGCTTCTCATCCCCAAACTCCAGTTTGGGAACGAGAACAAGATTCTTCGTCGTGTCGATGAATCGGCACTCCTCAGAATGACGCCCGGTTCATGTCATTCCGAGCGGAGCGAGAAATCTAATTCTCGTGAGTTATGAAGTTTGATTTAGACAAATAAGATTTGAAGCCAGATGTTGAGGAGCGCAAGATTCTTCACTTCGTCCCGTGAAACGGGACTCCGTTCAGAAAGACACTCAGTGATGCCATCCCGAGCAAACTGAGGAATCTGATTCTACTCGAGTGTTGAATTCTAAGCTCTGGAGTGCGAAAATAAGCGAAGGGGATTTCCGCAGCCTGCCGGTGATTTTTACCCCCCCACCAGCACAAAATCTATTTTACGCATTTCTCGGAGCACACGAACCACCTGAACCCGTACCGGATTTCCCAATGCATAAACTCTGTTCCTGTCTCTCCCAACGAGACGATAATTTTTCTCGTCATAAATGTAGTAATCATCTCCAAGATCACTTATGTGAACCAACCCCTCAACAAGATACTCTGGTATTTCTACAAAAATCCCAAAAGAAGTAACTCCTGAAATAACACCATCAAACTCATCTCCAACCCGATCCTCCATAAACTCCACCTGTTTTGCCCTGATTGACTCTCGCTCGGCTTCCTGGGCTTTTATCTCTCTTTCAGTAGAAATCTCACATATTTTTGACAACCTGGCAACTAATTGTGGATGTTCTGGTTTATCTTTACTATAAGCCTTCAACAATCTGTGAACAGTAAGATCAGGGTATCGTCTGATGGGAGAAGTAAAGTGGGTGTAATTCTTGAAAGCCAATCCAAAATGACCAGCATTTCTCGTGGAATAGACAGCTTTCATCATTGTTCTTAATGCTATGTCTTCTACAATAACTTCGTGCTTTGTACCTGCAACCTCCTGAAGTAATAACTGAAATTTCTTGGGTGTAATTTTCTTCCCGGGATTGAATGTATAACCAAGCACTCTAACAAATCTTATAAACTCTTCTAACTTTTCTCCCTTCGGCTTTTCATGAACCCGATAGACAAAGGGAAATTTATGAGCTGTTTCCTGCCTGAGATGATGGATATGTTCAGCAACTGTCCGGTTGGCTAAAAGCATAAACGCTTCTATGAGTTTGTGGCTCTCGGTTCTTTCTTTTATTCTGATATCAACAGGCCGTCCTCTCTCGTCCAGGATTACTTCTGCCTCTGGAGCATCAAAATCGATCCTGCCTGTTTTATGCCATCTCTCATTTAGTTTGCGGCTTAACTTCAACATGTCAAGGATTGTTTTTCGTAAATCCTTATCCTCTGATTTACCCTGTTCCTTCTTAATCCCGGTTTTAGACTCATCTATTATTTTCTGCACCTGTTTATATGTCAAACGATACTTACTTTTTATAACAGACTCACGGATTGTATAGTCTTTAAGAACTCCTTCTGGCGTCAGCTTCATTAAAACACTGTACGTGAGCCGATCCTCACCTGGCTTCAAACTGCAGAGGTCGTTTGACAGCTTCTCCGGAAGCATTGGAACTACCCGATCTACAAGATAGACACTCGTTCCTCTTCTTAAAGCTTCTCTATCAAGTGCTGAGGCCGGAGGTACAAATTTACTTACATCTGCAATGTGAACGCCAAGTAAAAGACTGCCGTCTGGCAAATGCTCAAGAGATACGGCATCGTCAAAATCTTTAGCATCTTCCGGATCAATTGTGAATATCAACTTACTTCTCAGGTCGAGGTGGCCTGCCTTAAAAGAAGATGGTATCTCCTGTGGAAGCTTTTCCACTTCTTCTTCTACAGTTTCTGGAAAAGCAAGTGGGAGATCAAATCCGTGGGCAACCGAAAGTATGTCCACACCTTTTTCGTACGGATAACCGAGAACTTCTACCACTTTGCCTTCTGGAATTCTTCGGGAATCCCCCCATGCTGTGATTTCTACAACTACTTTCTGGCCGGGCAGTGCTTCTCCTCTGTTCTTTTCATGCACCAGAACATCACGTGTAATCTTGAGTTCATCAGGGATTACGTAGTTGTAGGTTTTTGCTTCCTGAAAAGTCCCGACAATTTTTGTGTGTCCCCGCTCAAGAATCTCCGCCACCTTACCTTCAGGAAGCTTACCAACTGGTTGTGCCCAGAGAAGTACCTTTACCTTGTCGTGATGAAGAGCCGTGTTCATATTTCTCTGACTTACAAAAACATCTTCTCCGCCGTCGTCTCGAAGGACAAACCCATAGCCCTGGGTTTTAACATGGAGAACGCCTGTTACAATAGTCGGCTTTTGAGATTTACCGTATTTACTCCCCTTGTGTCTAAAAATTTTCTTTTCTTCTGCTAACTGCCGTACCATCCTCTTAAATCCTTGATAATCCCGATTGGCTACGCCAAGATGTTTTGCCAGTTCTCTACTCTTGTAGATTTGATCAGGGTGCATTTCAAGAAAACGTAAAATTTCTTCTTCAATTTGCTTGTATTTTTTTGCTTTCATTCCGCAGATTACCTTTTTTATTAATTGTTGGAATAAACCCATTATTGTTTTTGAAAATATAGTTTACCCATTCTCCTTCTAAAAAGCAATAAAAATTACCATAAATTGAATGACCCCCATTTTTTCATACTCCTTTCATAAATGTCTCAGTGCTACATATCAAAGCAGTAAGT
Organism: uncultured bacterium; assembly: GCA_964587715.1. Taxonomy (GTDB): domain Bacteria; phylum Zhuqueibacterota; class QNDG01; order QNDG01; family DSAB01; genus CAYYPT01. The sequence continues at coordinate 10,952 of CAZPNF010000024.1, forward strand.
TTACTCCGCTTGAGAGGTATGGTACTTTTCTTTTAAAAAGAAAAGTACCAAAAGAAATCGCCTTTTTGCAAAACCATCATGCCTGATTATGCGATCCTTACAGTAAGTTTATTTCCTCCCAACTCCACCCATGCAATTTTGCCTTACGGCAAAATAACGCCCACCCCTTTTTAAAGAATGTGTCGGCTGTTCACTAACGATAACGCAAAAAGG
>CAZPNF010000025.1:0-7635 GCA_964587715.1 uncultured bacterium
CCATCATCGTTCCAAAATAATTTGTCCGCTTCATCAGTCTTTTAGTATCAGGTGAAGTAATTCCATCCCGCTGCCGAAGAGTATAATATTCTTTGCAGTATCGATCGTATTGATCTGAATTTACTGGATCTACAATTCGTATATTCCCTAAATCCAGGCCTAATTCTTTAATTTCCTGATGAATTCTCTCTTTGTTTCCAAGAAGAATAGGTTCTGCAATTTTTTCCTCGATAACAATCTGAGAGGCTCGCAGCACCTTCTCGCATTCACCTTCTGGGTAAACAATCCGTTTTGGAGAAGATTTAGCCTTATTCAATACTACCCTGACTACCTCATAACTCCGACCCAGCCGATTTTCTAATTGTTGTTTATATTTTTCTATCTCTATCTTATTTTGAGCTACCCCTGATCCCATAGCAGCTTTAGCAACAGCAGGAGTCTCCCAGAGAAGTACTCTTGGATCCAGAGGCTTGGGCAAAATATAATCACGTCCGAAACGAAAATGTGTACCGCCATAAGCCTGAATGACTGAATCAGGCACATCTTCTTTTGCCAGATTAGCCAGGGCCATTGCTGCAGCCACTTTCATCTCTTCATTGATTGTAGTGGCCCGGACATCCAGTGCGCCCCTGAAAATAAAAGGAAATCCCAGAATGTTATTCACCTGATTGGGATAATCTGACCGACCGGTTGCCATAATAAGGTCATTACGCGCAGCCACGGCATCTTCATACGTAATTTCTGGGTTCGGATTAGCCATAGCAAAGATTATAGGATTATCGTTCATACTCCGTACCATTTTCTTGGAAACTATTCCCCCTGCAGAAACTCCTATAAATACATCAGCCCCATCCATAATATCAGCCAGAGTGCGCTTGGAAGTTTCAACGGCAAATTCTTCCAGGTAAGGATTTATACCTTCAGTCCGACCTTTGTAGACAACACCATGAATATCACTCATGGTAATATTTTCTTTGGTTACACCAAGTGAAACAATCATCTTGGCCACTGCGATCCCTGCAGCGCCTGCACCACTAAATGCAACCTTTACCTTTTTAATGTCTTTTTCTACCAGTTCCAGTGCATTCGAAAGAGCCGCTCCCACAATAATAGCAGTGCCGTGTTGATCGTCGTGGAAAACCGGTATGTTCATTTCCTTTTTAAGAGTCTCTTCTATATAAAAACATTCAGGTGCTTTAATGTCCTCTAAATTTATACCTCCAAAAGTAGGTTCAAGCAGTTTAACAACCCTGATAATTTCATCGGGGTCCTCGGTATCAAGTTCAATATCGTAAACATCTATGTCGGCAAATCGCTTAAACAAAACTCCCTTTCCTTCCATTACTGGTTTTCCTGCCGCAGCTCCAATATTGCCCAGCCCCAAAACCGCGCTTCCGTTCGAAACCACAGCAACCAGATTTCCTCGATTTGTGTACTTGAACACATCCAGAGGCTGTTTTTTGATTTCCAAACAAGGTTCAGCCACACCAGGTGTATAAGCAAGAGAAAGGTCTCGCTGTGTCACGCATGGTTTGGTTGCAACTACTTCCAGTTTACCAGGTCGATCCATACTGTGATAGCGCAGTGCATCCTCTTTTCGAATAGCCATTGCTACTCCTTATATTAGAAACATGTTACAAGAGATTAAAATAACAATTTTCTTTCCTCAAAGAAAAAACCTATTTCTTTCTCGGCTGTTTCTGGTCCGTCAGATGCAAGGACACTATTCCTTGTAATACTTTCACCAAAATTCTTTCGGATAGTTCCCTCCGCCGCTCTGAATGGGTCAGTTACCCCTATGAGCTTTCTGATACCTTCAATAACATCTTCCCCTTCCACTACCATCGGCACACACGGACCAGAACTCATAAAATCAACGAGTTCATTAAAAAAAGGCTTTCCATGGTGTACCTCGTAGAAAGCCTCTGCTTCCTTTCGACTTAGGGAAAGCTTATCAATCGCTACAATGCGATAACCATTTTGTTCTACTCTGCGGATAATCTCTCCAATGAGATTCCTTACTACTGCATCAGGTTTAATGTTAAGCAATGTTCGTTCTACCATGTGCATTTCCTTTGAATGTGACTTTATGAACAATCCTTGTACCAGTCTCACCCCGCCTTGCCATACTCATCTTCTCAATAGACGTAATGAGCACTTCTTCTCCACCTTCTTCCAGAAATTGAATTGCCGCTTCAATCTTGGGTCCCATACTGCCAGGAGGAAACTCACCTTCTTTTAGATAATATTTTGCCTCTTCAAGCGTGAGTCGATCTAAATCTTTCTGATTCTCTGTGCCAAAATGAAGAGCCACCTTATCAACGGCAGTCAGGATGTGAAGCTCCCTTGCTCCGACATCACGGGCAAGCACAGCAGCCGCTCGATCCTTATCGATTACCCCATCAATACCTTCATAAGTTCCATCATCTTCTACATAAACAGGTATACCTCCACCTCCACAAGCTATCAAAAGTACTCCGCTTTCAACTAACAGGTTTATTATCTCTTTTTCCACAATTTTTAGAGGTATAGGGGACGGCACAATTCTCCGCCATCCCCTATCTGCATCTTTTTTTAAAATCCAACCTCTCTCCTGCTGTATCTCTTTTATCTGAGATTCCTGGAAAAAGGGTCCTACAAACTTTGTTGGATTCAAAACAGAAGGATCATTTTTGTCCACAACAACCTGGGTAAGAACAGTGGCAACCTGTTTTTGAATACCTTTACGGTGAAGCATGTTCTGGAGGGATTGTTCTATCATGTATCCCATCCCTCCTTCGGTATCAGCTACCAGTACTCCCATAGGAATAGGGGGAACCAAATGGCGAGCTTCTTCAACACGGATCAAAGCATTCCCAACCTGAGGTCCGTTTCCGTGAGTGAGAATTACATTGTATCCTTCTTCAACCATTTCCACTACCCCTACAAGACTTCTCCGGGTATTGGCAAACTGTTGATAAATGTTTCCCTCTTCAAACTCACGAGTAATAGCATTTCCCCCCAATGCTACCACAACTGTTCTAAGAGATTTAGAATTCTTTGAGTACATCTTCTAATGTTGGCTCACCAATTTCTTGCAGCTTGTACCGAACTCGAGTAACAGGTTTTTTGATCTTGACAACCCTGGATAGATCAATAGGAGTACCAACAACTACGGCATCACAATCCACTGAATCAATAGTCTCCTCAAGATCCTTTAGCTGCTGCTCACCATAACCCATTGCTGGAAGAAGTGGCCCAATACCTGGATATTTCTGGAACGTTTCGGCAATTGTTCCCTTTACCCATGGTCTTGGATCCACAATTTCTGATGCACCGTACTTCTCCGCAGCCATAACTCCTGCACCGTACTTCATTCCACCGTGTGTAAGTGTTGGACCATCTTCAACTACCAGAACCCGCTTGTCACGAATAACATCGGGATCGTCTACAAAGAGAGGTGAAGCAGCATCAATTACCACTGCACCGGGATTTACTTTTCTTATGCTTTCCCGAACTTTTCCAATATCCTCTCGTTCAGCAGTTTCTTCTTTATTAATAATGATAACATCAGCCGTCCGTAAATTAGTTTCTCCGGGATAATAAGTCAGCTCATTGCCAGCTCTATGAGGATCTGCTACCACAATGAGTAGATCAGGTTTGTAGAAGGAAGTATCGTTGTTACCTCCGTCCCAGAGGATAATATCGGCTTCCTTCTCAGCCTGCTGTAAGATAGCACCGTAGTCTACTCCAGCATAAACAATATTCCCCAGATCTAAATGGGGTTCGTATTCCTCCATTTCCTCGATGGTGCAGTGTTGTGTTTCCAAATCAACATATTTTTCAAACCGTTGAACCATCTGTTTTCTCAAATCACCGTACGGCATGGGATGGCGTACTGCCACAACTTTCTTACGCTTTGCTCTAAGAATCTGGCTTATCCGGCGGGTAGTCTGACTTTTTCCGCATCCTGTTCTGACAGCACAAATAGCAATTACAGGAACCTTAGCTTTGAGCATGGTTTTCTTTGAACCCATAAGAATAAAATCTGCTCCAGCGCCATTGACAATAGCAGCTCTATGCCCAACATATTCGTGGGAAATATCACTATAAGCAAAAACTACCTCATCTACGTTTTTCTCACGAATGATGGAAACTAAATCATCCTCAGATAAAATCGGAATTCCCTGTGGATAAAGTTTACCTGCTAATTCCGGTGGATAAACCCTTCCTTCGATATCAGGAATTTGTGTCGCAGTAAATGCGACGACTTCGTATTCTTCGTTATCTCGAAAATAAACATTAAAGTTGTGAAAATCTCTCCCTGCTGCTCCCATAATGACTACACGTCTCTTTTCCATTACATCCTCCATTATTATGCAATCCATTTATGATAATACCAATAAAACTAAGGGGAGATTTAAGACTACTCAAAACCCTGAAGCCACCGAGTGTAAAGTTGTTGTCTTACAAATACTGGCATATCTTATTATCCTTCTAAGTCAGTAGTAATTTATAGAGACTGGATATCAATCTCCAAACTTAATCCCCTGAGCTAAGGGCAGTTCTTCAGACTGATTGATCGTGCTTCATCCAGAGTTTCTTTAGCTCTATTTAATCTGTATCGGATAAGATCACGTTCTTCCTCATTCATATGATAATTCCTTCCTCATCCACTGCACGTTTGAGGGACAATGCTTTATACTTTTTTGACTGCCACTCTTTCTCACTTCGCACTATACAGTTAATAATAACATCTTCTTTTAGTTCTATATCAAATAATTGGTGTCGAATCTTTTGCGTCAGGTTGTATTCCACATCTCCTGCAACTAACACGAGCAAATCAATATCAGAATCTGGACGAGGTTCACCTCTTGCATATGATCCATACAAAATTACTGTAGCGTCCGGAACGATTTCCTGAATTGCATGCTTGCATTGATCAAGGATTCTATTTCGATCTTTGCCCAGCTTTATCATTGGCTTATCCTATTTACTTCAATCTCCAAACTTAATCCCCTGAGCTAAGGGCAGATCTTCAGACCAGTTGATAGTTGTAGTCTGCCGCCGCATGTACTGTTTCCATGCATCAGAACCAGACTCGCGTCCACCTCCTGTTTCCTTCTCGCCACCAAAAGCACCTCCAATCTCTGCCCCTGAAGTGCTCACATTCACATTGGCAATACCGCAGTCACTTCCAATATGAGACAGGAAAAGTTCAGCCTCTCTGAGATTTAGAGTAAAGATAGCAGAAGAAAGACCCTGCGGAACACTGTTGTGATATTCAATGGCTTCTTCAATAGTCTTGTACTTAATGACATAAAGTATTGGCGCAAAGGTTTCCTCCTGAACAATGGGCCAATCATTTTTTGCCTTTACTATACAGGGAGTTACATAGCAATCAGAAGGAGCATCTTTTATTTCATCTCCGCCGTAAACAATATTTCCCCCAAGATCTCTGACAATCTTCAAGGCTCGCTGCATATCTTCCACAGCAGCACGAGTAACCAGAGGTCCCATCAGAATCCCTTCCTCTAACGGATTACCAATGGTCACACTCTTGTAAGCTTTGACAAGCCTGCTGAGAACCTCATCGTAAACTTCTTCCTGAACAATAATGCGTCTGGTTGTAGTACATCTCTGACCAGCCGTACCAACTGCACCAAAGAGAATAGTTCTGACAGCCATTTCAATATCAGCGTGCTGTGAAACAATTATGGCATTGTTTCCACCCAATTCCAGAATCGTCCTACCCAGGCGAGCTCCAACAATCTCTCCGATCTTTTTCCCTTGAACCGTACTTCCTGTAAAACTAATCAAAGGAACACGTTTGTCTGCCACAAGTTTTTTACCTACAGTAGAACCGCGGCCTATAAGAAGTCCCAGAAGACCGTCAGGAGCTCCGTTTGCCTTAAGAACCTTATCGGCAATTTTCATACATGCAATAGCTGTCAAGGGCACCTGACTTGAGGGCTTCCACACTACAGCATCGCCACCAACCAGAGCAATCATTGTATTCCAGCTCCAGACAGCAACAGGAAAGTTAAACGCAGTAATCACTCCAAGAACTCCAAGCGGATGGTACTGCTCGTACATGCGGTGCCTTGGTCTTTCACTGTGCATTGTTTTACCACAGAGCTGACGGGAAAGGCCAACAGCAAAATCTGCAATGTCGATCATCTCCTGTACCTCTCCTTCTCCCTCAGCTCGAATTTTGCCCATTTCCCACGTTACAAGAGCACCGAGTTCTTTTTTGTGTTTTCTCAATTCCAATCCGATCAGACGGACAATCTCACCTCGGTTTGGAGCAGGAACCATGCGCCATTCTTTAAAAGCCTCCTGTGCTTTACTGATAACTTTCTCGTAACCATCATCCGTCATCAACTGGACTTTGGCTATAACTTTTCTATCAATAGGAGAAACTGATTCTAATATTTCTCCTTTCTCATCAGTCAACCAGCTGCCATTAAACCCTCCGCTGTTAACCTCTGCAATCTCAAGAGTTTTAAGTATGTCATTCATTTCCGGTCTCCTAATATGTATTTAATAAATAAAGGTGGATTCCCACTTTCTTATTTAATCTCAGTGTTCTCTGCGTCCTCTGTGGTGAATTATTCAGATTAGTTATTATCCCTTTACCTTAGCACGCTTTCTATTATTAGTTCGCAAAGTCAGATCAAAAACTTCACTCAGCCAGTCCACAAAATAAAAAGTCATTTTTTTCCGAATGTGCTCCGGGATTTCCTCTAAATCTTTTTCATTAAAACGAGGCAGAATAACCTTCTTAATTCCGGCTCTCTTAGCTGCCAGAACCTTTTCCTTAATCCCACCTACTGGTAGAACCTTACCCCGCAATGTAATCTCACCGGTCATTGCTATATCGTGTTTTACAGGCTTTTTGGTTAGAAGTGAAACAAGAGCCGTAGCCAGTGTCACGCCTGCTGATGGTCCGTCCTTTGGTGTCGCGCCTTCAGGAACGTGAATATGTATATCCTTTTTCTGGAAGAAATTTACAGGAATGTTCAACTCTTCAGCGCGAGAACGAATGAAAGAAAAAGCAGCCTGTGCGGATTCTTTCATCACATCTCCAAGCTGACCTGTTAATAGCAGACCCTTACTACCAGGCATTACTGTTGCTTCGACAAAAAGAATCACTCCTCCCACAGGTGTCCACGCAAGGCCAGTAGCCACACCGACCTCGTCCTTCCGCTGGGCCATCTCCGAGAAAAACTTTCTCGGTCCAAGCATTGTCGGAACAGTTTCCGGTTTGATAACCATCTTCTTCTCTTTTCCCTCGGCTATCATCCTCGCTACTTTCCGACAGCAGGTACCAATTTCTCTTTCCAGATTCCTCACACCAGCTTCCCGTGTATATTCTGAAATAATTTTTCGTAGAGCAGCAGTGGCAAAACGAATCTGCCCTTTCTTCAGCCCATTTTCTTCCTTCTGTCTGGGAACGAGGTACTGCTTGGCAATTTCGACCTTTTCCTCTACAATGTATCCCGGAAGCCTGAGTACTTCCATACGGTCTAACAGAGGGCGTGGAATAGTTTCGAGCACATTGGCAGTTGTAATAAACATAACTCTGGATAAGTCAAAAGATACCTCTAAATAATGGTCAGAAAAAGAATTGTTCTGCTCCGGATCAAGAACTTC
>CAZPNF010000025.1:7645-7910 GCA_964587715.1 uncultured bacterium
AAGTGCCGATGCAGGATCACCTCTAAAATCAGTCCCCACTTTGTCAATTTCATCAAGCATAAAAACAGGATTGTTAGAGCCTGCTTTCTTAATACCCTGGATAATCCTTCCCGGAAGAGACCCTATATAAGTTCTGCGGTGACCTCTAATCTCTGCTTCATCATGCATTCCACCAAGAGAATACCGAACAAATTTTCTTCCCATGGCTCGTGCAATGGAACGCCCCAGCGAAGTCTTCCCCACTCCAGGTGGTCCCCAAAAAATC
>CAZPNF010000025.1:7920-11052 GCA_964587715.1 uncultured bacterium
GGTCCCACAAAACAGAGAATAGGTCCTTTGGAATCCTCCTTTAATTTTCTAACAGCTAAAAATTCCAATATTCTGTCTTTCACGTCGGTGAGATCGTAATGATCATTATCTAAAATTTCCTTAGCCTTAACTAAATCTATAGTATCTTCAGTACGCTTATTCCATGGAAGTCCCACAAGCCAATCCAGATATGTTCTGGAAACAGTATATTCAGCAGCCTGAGGAGGCATCTTGGCCAATCTGTCCAGCTCTTTTTCTGCCTGCTGTTTTGCCTCTTTGGGCATACCAGCTTCTTCAATTCGCTTCTTGAGTTCTTCAATTTCAATAGTCCGTTCGTCTTTTTCGCCCAATTCTTTTTGAATCGCTTTCAACTGCTCGCGGAGAAAGAATTCCCTCTGGCCTTCTTCAATCTTGCTCTTCACCTCTGACTGAATTTTAGTTCCCAATTTTAGCAGTTCCAATTCCTTGTTCAGGTAAGTCAGAAGCTTTATCAATCGGTCTTCCACATTCAGCGTCTCAAGAATTGTCTGCCGTTCTGATATGTCTATCTTAAGATTAGATACAATAAGGTCTGCCAGACGCCCGGGATTCTCCATATTACTAACAACTGCACCCAATTCATCAGGAAGAAACGGAGAGAGAGAAACGATCTGTTGAAAGACTTCTGTTACTTCTCTGACGAGTGCCTCGATCTTAACTGATTTTGACGTATCCTCAGGAAGTAACCGCACTACACCTCTTAAATGCGGTTCTCTTCGTGTAATTCTTTCCAGCTTTATCCGTGACAACCCCTGAATCATAAGGCCCATGTTGCCGTCCGGGATTCTGAACATCTTGAGGATAAGCACTGCCGTTCCTATACCGTAAAGATTTTCAGTATCTCCCTCACCTTTATTGGCTTTTGTAGCAAACAGTCCAACAATTTTACGGTCACTCAGTGCCTCGTTGATCAATGCCATCTGGCGTTCATCTGTAACAACTAATGGAGCAACCACATAGGGAAAAATGATAATATTTGTTACAGGCAAGATAGGAAGCTCCCCTGGGATTTCCGGGATATCTCCGAAGTCACCGGGTTGATGTATGAGGTTTTGATTTCGTTCGTCCATCATAAAATTATTCCACTTTAATGTCTATGGTTTCTGAGGGCGGTGTTTGTTTCTTTGGCAAACGAATTTCTAAAAAGCCATCTTTGTAAACAGCAGAAAGACTTTCAATGTCAACGTCTTCAGAAATGGCAATCTTGCGCTCAAACGGTCCGTAGTTGATTTCCATCTTGTGATACTGTCTTCGTTCTGACGGAGGAACAGCCTTGCGAACGCCTCTGATAATTAAAATTCCTTCCTGAAAAGTAATAGAAACCTCTTCGGGCTTCATCTGAGCCAATTCCAGAATTACCACAAAGTCTTTCTCAGTTTCGTAAACATCTGTCGGAGGCTTCCAACAAAGTTCTTCCCTGTAAATAGAAGGGTAAGAAGTACCAAAGAAACTGGAGAAGAAAAACTCTGCTTCTTCCTCTAAAGGACCAAAAAGCTCCTTTAACTTTGATTCTTTGGTTTCAGCCATGGATGATCTCCTTTTGCTTGTGCCTTATACCTGAAAATTCAGGGTATATCAGTTACTATTTAAGACTAATATTGTAATATTAAAAAAGAACAAAATCAAGAGAAAAATTAACTTTCCAGTGGAAATCTTTTTCCATTTTTCTTCTTGACATTAAAGATATTGTTTATTATAATTTGAGGTATTCAAAAGCGAGGAACGTGCCATACCTTACGGCACTCATTTCCAACTCACCTTCTGGAAGATGGCTATGATATACGAACCGTACAGGAATTATTAGGACATAAACATTTGGAAACTACAATGGTATACACGCACGTTCTGAACAGTGGATACAAAAGTACGGTGATAAATTATTGTATGTAAGATATCGATACGATGAAGTCAACAATACAAAATTAACAACAGTTGAAATTATTACAAATAGAGCAGTTGTAAAAAAACGGAAGAACCATATACCACACAATAAAATCATGCATATAAAAATATTGCCAAAGGAAACACACATACAAAGGATGATTAAATCAATTGGTGGGAATTGGAATCCGGTAAGAAAACTCTGGGAATTACCTTATCACGATGTTAAATCACTTGGATTAGAACATAGGATTATTTATGACAAAAAATGATTTTAATATTACACATATTATTCCTTATATAAGGCACATGCATATTCCTTATATTAGGAACTCACCTAAAAAAAACCTTATATAAGGATTTTATTCCTTATATAAGGAATCGAATTTTGGGGTGAATTTGGTAGATAATATTATGTTATATGGATAAGGAGATGCTAATTGGCCATTAAATTCGCAACATTCACTGATCTGCGCAAGTTAACGGACAATCTCACGCTGAATGAACAAACCATGCTGAAGTCCGCTGCGTCTTCACGAACTGCACATCGAAAGTACACGTTTCTTTCGCATTCATCGAAGGACGCTGATTATCTTCCCGGCGTGATCAAATTACTTGAGAACCATGGGGCGTCAGTTTATTGCGATCTTAATGATGAGCGCATGCCCGAGAACCCAAATCCCGAAACAGCCGCTATTATCAAGCAACAAATCAAGGAAAGTAAACGCCTCGTGGTTTTTGTTACAATCAACAGTAGAGATTCAAAATGGGTTCCGTGGGAACTCGGCATAGGCGACTCGTGCCTTGCCCCCGATAACGTAGCATTGCTGCCAACGGCATCAACAGGCGGAGATCAAGAATGGGCAAGGCAAGAGTACCTTGGACTTTACCGACATATTGTTTGGGGGCAAATGCAGGGCGTCAGTGATTCGATCTGGATGGTGTATGATTATCGCAAGAACTCGGCGACAAAGTTATTTGAGTGGTGCAGGTAAGAGGATTTATCACTCTTGATCGTGTTGTGCTGACAAACGTTATTCACGATTATATTAAAGGAGATGAATAAATGAGCGAATTCAATGAATACAAACTAAAACATTTGGAGTTCATTCAGAATGTAATTACAAGAATGAACACAAATTCTTTTCAGATCAAGGAGTGGGCTGTGACAATTACATCAGCTTTACTAGCCATTTTTGCAGCCAAGAGCAA
>CAZPNF010000026.1:0-10894 GCA_964587715.1 uncultured bacterium
CAACCGAACTTGAACCAGTAATTGAAGCAGGAATAGTCCATTATGAATTTGTGAGAGTTCATCCTTTTATTGATGGAAATGGCAGAACATCGCGTGTGTTGGCAACGCTCATTCTGTATCAACGAGGGTTTGATACTAAACAGTTTTTCTGCCTTGATGATTACTACGATTCTGATAGACAGGCTTACTACAGAGCATTACAAAGTGTTGACCAGAACACTCTTGACATTACCAATTGGCTTGAATATTTTGTGGAAGGGGTAAATGTAAGTATTAACACAGTAAAGCAGAGAGTAATAAGACTCAGTAGCGAAAGATTAAGGAAGACCAAGAGAGGGCAAATTGCTTTAACAGAAAGGCAGATGAGGATTGTAGAATTTATAAATCAAAATGGTAAGATAACAAATCGAGATATAAGAGAAATGTTTAAACTTTCTGATGAAGGAGCGTTAAAAGAGATTAAAAAACTCCTGAGATTGGAGGTTATTAAAAGTCAAGGAAAAGGAAGGGGTTTGCATTATATACTTAACTAAGGTTGGCGATTCGGTTGGCGATTCGGTTGGCGATTTAAGTTTTATGAGGTTTTGTGATTCACTAATAATAAAGACCGCAGGAGCATGATCCCCTGTGGGGAAGGAATAATTGAAAAAACCGCCGCCACTCATACAATTTACCGTTGAGAGAAACCTGACGAGGAGAGATTCCTATGACTCTTATGAGAAAGTATAAAACATATAGAAAAATTGGTAGAAAATTAAATCATAAAATAATAGATGTTTGCCTTGATCGTGATATATTGATGAGATCGGCGAGATTACTTGGTATTGCACAGGGAGATTCCTTTGTATTTGATAGCGAGGAGGAAACAAGCGTTTTAATGGATTTCGTTCTTAATGAATATAGAGTAAATAATAAGAATGCCATCGAGATTTATCAGGAGAAAGTAGGCTGGCAAAATGAGATAGAGAAAGACATATTGGATGCCCTCCTCTCGTCATATACTTCTCTATTCAAAGTTACTTCTATCTCTAAAGCAGAAAATATGTTACTCTTGAATGATATTTTGAACAAAAAAGATAACATTAAGCTAATAGACATTGCCTTCAGTAAAACTGCTGTTCATGGATTATTGTTGTTTATTAGATTTCAACATGACTTCAGGTATATCTTTTGTTTTCCGCAGTGATTTAGAAAAGTATCTTCTTGGGAGATATAAAAAACTGAGTAATAAGGTCAAATCAGATAGTGATTCAATAAAGCGATTTGTTTCCTTTTTCAGATTGAACAAAACCGATGGCATCGAAGTAAGATATGAATAAAAAGGCTTTGTCTAACAGAGCATATCAGGCTCCGTACCTGATGTAAATATAATCATTTGAGGAAAAAACAAATGACACGTGATGAAGCATTGAAATTGGTAAACGAGAAGGTTTCTAACAAGAACCTTCGGAAACACATGTTAGCAACAGAAGCAGTGATGAGGCGTCTTGCTCGACATTTTGAGGAAGATGAAGAACTGTGGGGTCTGACTGGCCTGCTTCACGATCTGGATTATGATCAAACAAAAGATGATTTTCCCAGGCACGGACTCGTCACAGCGGAGATGCTATCTGATACAGACGTTCCTGAGGAAGCAATTTATGCAATCAAGAGTCATCCCGGGCATTTTCCAAGAAAGAGCCTTTTAGACAAGGCACTCTATGCTGCTGATCCAATAACAGGTCTAATCGTAGCCGCAGCTCTTATGCATCCTACAAAAAAATTAAAGAACGTGGATGTGGATTTTGTTCTGCACCGCTTCAAAGAAAAAAGATTTGCTGCCGGTGCAAATCGAGACCAGATTAAAAGCTGTGAGGAGTTTGGAGTTTCCCTGAGAGATTTTGTTTCTCTTGCACTGGAGGCCATGCAGGGAATTGATGAAGCCCTGGGGTTGTAGCTTGAAAAGCTTAGTATTATTTTTTATTTTACTATTTCCTTTTTTTGCTTTGGGTGAGGAGCGCGTTTATGAAATTTCTCAAAAACCCACAGCAGGAAAAACCGCACTGTCTCGGAAGGATTCCTGGTTTGGGAAAGACAAGGCCAAACATTTTTTGGCAAGTTTTTTGATGGCAGGAGCAGCAAGCTGGGTATGTAATCACCGTTACAATTATGGTGAAAAAGAAAGTATAAAACTTGGGATGACTTTTTCATTCTCTCTTGGAATAGCTAAGGAGTACCGAGACAGGTATTCTTCTTCTGGAATGTTTAGCTGGAAAGATTTGGCAGTTGATCTTTTTGGTGTGTGTCTTGGGGGTTTATTGTTAGGAGGGTGGTAACTGGTATAATGAATAAGTTCTACGAAGCTGTTGGCGCAATTCATCTGCACTCAACTTTTTCCGATGGTTCTCTCCCTATCCCTGAAATCGCAGAAATTGCCGGGGGAAAAAATCTCGATTATTTAATGTTCAGTGATCACAACACCCTTGAGCCGAAAAGACAGGGATTGGAAGGATGGTACGGAAGGGTGCTTGTTCTCATTGGCTGTGAGATCAATGATCCTGATGATAGGAACCATTATCTTGCATTTCGTATTGATAAGGAGATTGAAGAGGGTACCGCAGCAGAAGATTACGTAAAGCAAGTAAAAAAAATGGGTGGGTTTGGGGTAATAGCCCATCCCGCAGAAAAGAGAGATTTTTCAGAGGCTTACCCCCCATACCCATGGACAGCCTGGGATGTGGATGAGTTCGATGGGATTGAGATATGGAATCAGCTTTCTGAATGGATGGAAGGAATCACAAGAGGTAACCTACTCTGGAGGATTGTCCATCCTCTGAGATCGATTAGATTCCCTGTCTGGGAAACACTGGAACGTTGGGACAGATTCAACCGGAAGAGGCGGGTGGTAGGAGTAGGCGGAATTGATGTCCATGCTTATCGCATTAAGCTGCTGGGATTTATCCCAATGGAAATTTATCCTTACAAGGTACAATTCAAGTCTATCCGAACTTATCTTCTCACAAGAAAGCCGCTAGTGCAGGGAAAGGTTACTTTGTCGTTTGAAGAGGCGGAAAAGGAAGTCTTTGAAGCACTGTCCAGCGGGCGTTGTTTTGTCTCAAACTACAGAGGAGGAGATGGAAAAGGATTCAGATTCTGGGCAGAGAGAAATGGGCAAGAATTCCCTATGGGTAGTCGTATACATAATGTAGGGAAATTTTTATTTAAAGTAGAATCACCGCTTAACGGAGATATTCGTTTGCTTCGAGACGGTCAGATAGTAAAACGGCTTAAGGGGAAAATGTTAACATATGAAGCAGAAGGAAAAGGTGTTTATCGGGTAGAGATATTTAGAAAGAAGCGAGGATGGATTTATTCTAATCCTATTGTTGTTGTGTAGGTAATAATAATATTGATTAACAAAATAGAGGTACAAAATGAGAAAATATGACATTGTCATCGTTGGTGGTGGCCCTGGTGGGGTTACTGCTGCTCTATCAGGAAGAAATACTTATCCTGACAAGAGTATCCTTCTTATACGGAGGGAAGAAATTGCCCTTATCCCATGTGGGGTTCCGTATATATTGCATTCTCTCGAAAAAGTTGAAGATGATATTCTGCCAAATAGTCCATTGGAAAAAAATAATATAGAATTGCTGATTGATGAAGTAGTTGAAGGGGATGCTGAAACCAAAACTCTGGCGCTGAAAAGTGGAGAGGAGATAACCTATGATAGACTTATTCTGACAACAGGTTCAAAATCGTTTGTTCCTCCTATTCCTGGTATTGAAAAAGGTGGTGTCTGGTTTGTCAAAAAGGATATTCAATATTTGAAGGAATTTAAAAACAAGGTGAAAGAAGTAAATAATGTGGTAATAGTTGGTGGAGGCTTTATAGGAATTGAAGTTGCCGATGAACTACTTAAGGAAAATAAAAAGGTTACGATAGTGGAAAAATTTCCTTCGCTTTTACCGTTGTCCATGGATAATGAGTTTGGAGGTATGGTTGCCGATGTCATGAAGAAACAGGGTGCTGAAGTAGTCGTGGGAAAATCTGTGAAGGAAATTACAGGAAGTCAAAAAGTTGAAGGGGTAACTCTGGAGGATGGAAAACATTATTCTACTGATATGGTTATTGTTGCTGTAGGTTATAGGCCGAATATCGGATTGGCTGAGAAACTTGGGATTGATGTGAGTGATCGGTATGGAATAATTGTAAATGAATATATGTGTACATCAAAAGAACACATTTTCGCGGTGGGTGACTGTGTGGCCAAGAAAAATTTTCTTACAGGTGATTTTACAAAATTGATGCTTGCTTCTTCTGCAATGGCACAGGGTAGACTTGCAGGATCAAATCTCTTTAAAATAAAAGTTATAAAGGAATTTCCTGGTGACCTTGGCACTTTTTCTACCAAAGTTGGTGGGGTGGCTTTTGGGGCAACTGGTTTAACAGAAGCACAGGTAAAGTCTCGCGGGATAGATTATGTGGTTGGTGTAAATGAGACAGTGGATAGACATCCTGGGAAATTACCTGGGGCAAGTAAAATTTACATCAAGTTGATCTATGCAAAATACTCTCACTTACTTCTCGGTGCCCAGATTAAGGGTGGAGATTCAGTAGGCGAATGGATAAATATGCTTTCTGCAATGATTCAGAATAAAATGTCTGATATGGAAATAGATACGCTCCAAATTGGTACACATCCACTGCTTACTTCTTCTCCTACAGCTTATCCGATAATAAATGGTACGGTAAATGCGATCATGAAGTGGTATCGAGAGTGAATAATAAAGCAAATAAGTGATAACAGTTTTGGCAGGAGTGAGTAGATGAGAGCCCTTGCTCTCATCTTGTTTAAAGAATTGGATATGTACTTTTTTTAATATCGATTTTATGTTACTTTTAGGAGAGTATGTATGAAAATATTTAAAGCTAGCGTCGAGATAATATGTGGTGAATATAGTTTCTTAGATGCTCGGTTATTTGTTTGTAAGGATTTTCCTGAAGCAATGGAAATAGCAGAAGAACAAGTTGATAAAGAAAATTCGGCCTATCCAGAAGATACATTTTATAAACTATTATCAGTGGACGAATTGAACTATATAGATAATTACAAAACAGATTATAGATTAATGAAATCTGAAGTCTGATAGTGTTGATTAACCAATTTCTGGGAGTGAGATATGGACAAAATGATTGACAAACCAAAAGAAGCGTGCGGCGTGATAGGTGTTTATGACCATCCGGAAGCAGCGATGATGGCTTATCTCGGTCTCTATGCTTTGCAGCACCGCGGCCAGGAAGGAGCTGGTATTGTCTCCTCTGATGGAGAAAAGATTTACAGGCACGTGGGGCAGGGTTTGGTCAACGATGTTTTTTACAACCCGGATATTATAGAAAAACTAAAGGGACAATTGGCCATTGGTCACAACCGTTATTCTACCACCGGGGCAGATCAAAAAATCAATGTACAGCCCATTTTAGTCAACTCAAAGGAAGGGCCTTTAGCCTTAGGGCACAACGGAAATCTTGTTAACTCAAGAGCTTTGAGAGATGCGCTTCAGAAGGATGGTGCGCTTTTCCAGACAACAACTGACAGTGAGGTTATTGTTCATCTTATTGCTCATTCTAAAGAGCCGGATATTGTTTCGAGTATTAAAGATGCATTAAAGAAGGTCAGAGGGGCATATTCTCTGGTTATCCTGACAAAAGATAAACTCATTGCAGCAAGAGATCCAAGCGGTTTCCGTCCCTTATCCTTTGGTTCCTTAGGCAAAGGATATGTAATTGCTTCTGAGACCTGCGCTATGGACCTCATAGGAGCAGAATATATTAGGGACGTAAACCCTGGTGAACTTTTGGTTATTGATGAGAGTGGCATTCGCTCTGAATCCCTCGACGGTGAGAAAGAACATGCCCACTGTATATTTGAATTTATCTATTTTTCCCGGCCGGATAGTCGTGTTTTTGGTGAATATGTGGACAAAACCAGGAGGAAATTGGGAAAACGTCTGGCTGAAGAATATCCAGCAGATGCAGACATTGTCATTGCTGTACCTGATTCAAGCAACACTGCTGCTCTGGGATATGCCCATCGTCTGGGAATCCCATTTGAATTGGGACTAATCCGAAATCACTACATTGGCAGGACGTTTATTCAACCCCAGCAGAGAATACGTCATTTTAATGTCAAGGTAAAATTTAATCCAGTGGGGGGTGTTCTGGAAGGAAAACGTGTTGTGGTTGTTGAGGATTCCATTGTCAGGGGGACGACCCTCAAAATTCTTACTCAGGTCATTCGGAAAGCAGGAGCTAAAGAAGTCCATGTACGGGTGAGTTCTCCCCCAATCCGTCATCCCTGTTATTACGGCATGGATTTTCCTACCCGGGAAGAACTCATTGCATCTTCAATGTCAGTGGAAGAGATTAGAAAACATTTAGGAGTTGACAGTCTGGGATACCTTTCGATGGAAGGTCTTCTCAGTGCAGTACCCCGGGAAGGTAGGGGATACTGCACTGCCTGTTTTGGTGGGTCGTATCCTGTTCCTGTAGAAGAGGTTTTTAAAAAAGCTCAGTACGAGAATCCCTTTCAGGAGATATCTTGAAAAAAAGCTTGAAAATTTTTGATAGTTTTTTTCTTCTCCGCCCAACACTGTTTTATCCCGTCTGGACGTTCTTTTTAGCAGGATACTGGGGAGGTATGAAATTTGGTGTGGGTAACAATGATTTTATTCATCCAACAGGAATGTTCTGGATTGTAAGTAGTCTCACGCTTTTAATGGGGGGAGTTTTCATACTTAACCAGATTCAAGACAGGGAAACAGACAGAGCAAATGGAAAGTTATTTCTTCTGGCAAATGGTATTGTATCAGTTAAAAAGGCTTATATAGAAGCGGTTCTGCTTACGGCGATGAGTTTGGGTTTTAGCTTCTGGGTTGATCTAAAGATCGGTCTGGGTTTTCTGATTTTGTTTGTTTTGTCAGGATTGTTGTACAATTATCCTCCTACCCTCTGGAAAAACCGTCCCATTATGGGGCTTGTTGCCAATGGTATAGGCGGGCTTGTGATTTACTGTCTGGGTTGGATAACAGGAGGAGGTGATGGAAGAGTCCTGCTTCATACAGTCAGTTACACTCTGGCTGGTGGAGCGGTGTTTCTCAACACAACTCTTCCAGATATGGATGGGGATAAGAAAACAGGCAAAATAACATTTAGCATTCAATACGGCGTTAATAAAACAGTGCTCTGGGCTTTGATACTGGAAACCATTGCTCTGGGGTTGGCTTTTTTGTGCAGGGATTGGCTTCTCTTTATTTCTGGTATTGCTGTTTTCCCTCTTTTTCTTTTAAACACAGTAAAGAGAACCGTGGCAGAAGCTGTTAGGACGACGAAGTTTTCAGTTCTTGCTCTTGCAACTGCTGTGTGCATTGTATTCCCGTGGTATCTGGTGCCTGTTTTTTTTGTTTTCTTTTTTTCTAAGTTTTATTATAAAAAGCGATTTGATTTTGATTATCCCAATTTTAAAGCTTCGTGAAATTTTGCTTCAAATGTAAGGCAGATTGATAAAACTTTTAAAGGAGCTTCAGTTTTATGTCAGAAGAGTTTATTTTTATCGATAATGATAAATGTGATTTTTGTGGCACGTGTGTGGGTGTTTGCCCTGCAGATGCCATAGAGTTAAAGGAATCATCCATAACCGTTGATAAAGAACGGTGTACACTCTGCCGCTTTTGTGTTGAGGTATGTCCATTGGGTGTACCGGAGGTGGTGAAATGAAAGACAGATACGATGTTATTGTGGTAGGTGCTGGACCAGGTGGTTCCTGGGCGGCTAAACATGCTGCTGAACATGGAGTATCTGTTTTGCTCCTCGAAAAAGACAGTGAAGTTGGAACACCTGTAAGATGTGCCGAGGGTGTTTCGGAATTAGCTCTTCGACGTTTTGTTGATGTCAAAGATTACTGGATTGCTCAAGTTGTTAAAGGTGCTCGTCTCATTGCTCCGGATGGAACAGTAGTGGAATCTTATCCCGATGAAACAGGGTTTATTCTTCACCGGAAGATATTTGATTTTGATCTTGCTGCTATGGCTTCTCAGGCAGGTGTAGAAGTCGTGACCAAAGCTTACGTCAGCGGTTTGCTTTTTGAGAAAGGAGCTGTTGCCGGGGTTAATTTAAATTATATGGGCAAAAAACTTCATATCCGCAGCTCTGTGGTGATTGGTTCTGACGGAGTTGAATCCAGAGTAGGTCGCTGGGCAGGTCTGAAAACCTGGGTATCCCCAAAAGAGATGGCATCCTGTGTTCAGATGACGCTGACCAATATCGAAATAGAGCCTGAAATTGTAGAGTTTTATTTTGGGAGAGAAATAGTCCCTGGCGGTTATTTGTGGATATTTCCCAAAGGTCCCCGCACAGCTAACGTGGGATTGGGAATCTCAGGAGAGATTTCTGATAGAAAAACACCATTTTTATATCTTGAAAAATTTATTGAGAAAAAATTCCCGGGTGCTTCAAGACTCCGCACAATGGCAGGGGGTGTTCCTGTTGTGCCGACATTAAAACAAATTGTGAGCAACGGCTTAATGTTAGTGGGCGATGCTGCTCGTCAGGCAAATCCTGTTACTGGAGGAGGAATTACCAGCGCTATGACTGCAGGGAGCATAGCCGGGAGAGTGGCTGGTGAAGCTGTTCTTGCCGGTGATACTTCCGTAGAGCGGTTTTCTGCTTATCCTCGTGAATGGCATAGAATTTCAGGAAAGAAAAATGAAATTTCGTATAAGATTAAAAAAGTAGTGAATCGTCTTTCTGATAAAGATTTCAACAGAATAGCAAAAATTCTGATGAAGCTTCCACCCGAAAAAAGAACTATGTTTAGAATATTTAAAGCAGCTCTTCTCAAACATCCGAAGTTAATTCTTGAGGCTGCCAAGGTGTTTGTATAGGATACTAAGTGTAAAAGTTAAAAGTGAACTAAAGTGACTAAAGTGAACTAAAGTGACTAAAGTGAGCTAAAGTGACTAAAGTGACTAAAGTGACTAAAGTGAGCTAAAGTGAGCTAAAGTGACTAACAAAACATTTGCGAGAAAATTAGAAGAGCGGACACAAATTTCAAAAGGGATAAGATACTCATTTAAGGAGGAAATCTGTGAGTGAAGAAAATCGTATACTGACTTTGTCAAATTTGTTCAGTCTCATTAGAGCTTTCTTGCTGCTGCCTATTCTTGTAAGTCTTTCCAACGAAAACAGAATATGGGCTGTGGTCTGGATGGTTCTGGCTTTTATTACTGATTTTCTTGATGGTTATCTTGCAAGACGTTGGAATCAGCGTTCAAATTTGGGCCGCATAATCGATCCTCTGGCAGATAAGATCGTTGCTCTGGGAATTTCTTTTTTTATGGTAATTTCTAGCAAATATGATTTTCCTCTCTGGTTTTTGATTTTTATTCTTGCCCGTGAGCTTATTATGATGTTGTGCAGTCTTATTGTAATTCGTAAGAAAAATGTAGTGATGGAATCCAATAGACCAGGTAAAAATTCTGCTATTGCTGTAGGGCTTACTGTATTTCTTTTTGCGATGAAACTGCAACCTTATGGGTGGATTGTCCTCTGGTGTGCATCTGGACTGACTCTTTATTCCTCATGGATTTATTTTTCACTGTTTTTAAAACAAATAAGAGAGCTTTCTTCATAAGAGATTTGAGAGGACCAGAGTGGAAAAAGTTTTATCAAAATGGCAGCAGGGATTGGAAAAAACCCGAAGTGGAATATTGGGACGAATTTCCCAGATTATTAAAGGAAAGGAACGAATTAATGATTCTCTTATAGAAGATTTGGAAGAAATTCTCATTGAAAGTGATGTAGGTGTAGAAACAACACAGAAGATAATTGAAGGTTTGAAGCAACTGATTTCGGAACAAAGTGGTGGAGTTGAGGATAAGGTACGGTCTCTTCTAAAGAAAGAAATCCTTGAAATAATCAAAGGTAAAGAAAGTATTGCAACTGCCGATCAACGGTTAAAACCCCTGGTCATTCTTGTGGTTGGTGTGAATGGCACGGGTAAGACAACAACAATTGGAAAGATGGCACATCTTTTTCGGAAAGAGGGAAAGAAGGTGCTTCTCGCCGGGGCAGACACTTTCCGGGCTGCTGCTGGCGAACAGTTAGAAGTGTGGGGTAAACGGGTTGGTGTGGATGTTGTAAGTCAGGCCACAGGTGCTGATCCAGCTTCGGTTGCCTACGATGCTCTTGATGCTGCTCTGGCCAGAGGAGTAGATGTCCTGATTGTTGACACTGCCGGACGGCTTCACACAAAAGTTAATTTAATGGAAGAATTAAAGAAAATAAAGCGAGTTCTATCAAAACGATTGGAATCAGCCCCTCATGAAGTTTTGTTAGTTCTGGATGCAACTACAGGTCAGAATGGACTTAGTCAGGCTAAAATCTTTGCCCAGGCTGTGGGTGTAACAGGTATTGTTCTAACGAAATTAGATGGAACAGCTCACGGTGGAGTCGTTGTTTCCATTATCCAAACGCTTGGGATTCCTGTCAAGTGGGTGGGAATAGGAGAGGGGTTGGATGATCTTATTCCGTTTGATGTAGAGGCGTTTGTAGAAGGGATGTTGGGGGGGTAAAGATAATTTTGAATTGAGAATTTTGAGATTGCAAAGGAATTTTCGATTTTCGATTGCCCATCTTCGATTTTCGGTTTAAGATGAGTATATGAGTAAAATGAAATATTCGAAATTGGTTTTGGAGTTGCCGGGATGGGTGGAGGAGTTTATAGCAGGGGCCAACCGCATTTTTGCGAGCGTGGAGGAACGGATGCGTTTGGCTATAACACTATCGCGATTGAATATCGAGCATAAGACAGGCGGGCCTTTCGGGACGGCTGTATTCGAGCAGGAAAGCGGGAAAC
>CAZPNF010000027.1:0-10804 GCA_964587715.1 uncultured bacterium
GAAACTGCTCAGTGGAAAACGCAGTATTATTTAACCACTTCTAAAAACCCTGATGAGGGAGGAGATATTACTCCTCCTCCACCTGGTGGATGGTATGACAGCAGTCCAGATGTATCTGTGAGTGCTACTGCTGCCAGTGGGTATCAATGGGCAGGCTGGTCAGGCGATCTCGCAGGGAGTGATAGTCCTGCTACCATTACTATGGATGGGTCTAAAAGTGTAACTGCCAATTTTGGGAAGGAAGTCCAGATCACAATAACCACTGATCCTGTAGGATTGGAGTTTAAGGTAGATGGTACATCGTACACCAGTCCCAAAACTTTCACCTGGGTGGAAAACAGTACAAAATCCATTTCTGTGATTTCTCCTCAGAGTGGAGGTGCGGGGGTACAGTACATTTATACTTCGTGGAGTGATGGAGGTGCGCAGACACACACCTACACTGTTCCCAGTACAGGCGAAACAGTAACAGCCAATTTCAAAACACGGTATTACTTGACTGTAAGTTCATCTCACGGTAATCCTCAGGGTGAAGGTTGGTATGATGTAAACACAACAGCTAATTTTTCAGTTACTTCTCCTGATGTAAATGGGTCAATACGTTACATTTTTCAGAACTGGACAGGGGACTACACAGGTTCAGGTACTTCAGGATCAGTAACAATGAACACTCCTAAAAGTGTCACAGCAAATTGGAGCACAGAATACTATTTAAATGTCAGTTCTTCTCATGGTACAGTTACTGGTAGTAATTGGTATGGAGCAGGGATTAGTGCGAGTTTTTCAGTTAGTCCTACTATAGTTTCAGGTGGTACAGGGAAGAGGTATGTATTTGTGAGATGGTCGGGAAGTGGTTCTGGATCTTACACTGGTTCGGGATCTTCTCATACAGTGACCATGCATGGTCCCATTACAGAAACTGCTCAGTGGAAAACGCAGTATTATTTAACCACTTCTAAAAACCCTGATGCAGGCGGTGATATGACACCGGCTCCACCCGGTGCATGGTATGACAGCGAAACCAGAGTTGCTGTTAAAGCAGTTCCCGATACACTATCAGGTTACGTCTTCGATGGGTGGAGTGGAGATCTCATGGATATTACCAATCCTGACACTATTATTCTATACACTCCTAAAAACGTAACTGCAAATTTTGCGAAAAAAACAGGGGTTGAGTCTAGGAAAAGCAGGAAATTGCCACCAAAAGAATTTCTTCTGATGCAAAATTATCCCAATCCTTTTAATCCAGAAACTTTTTTTGAGTACCAGCTTCCTAAAAACTGCAATGTTTTGATATATATCTATGATTTACTGGGCCGAGAAATAAGAAAATTGGTCCATGAGTATCAACAGGCAGGATACTACACTGCAAAATGGGACGGAAAGAACAATACGGGGGATATAGCCCCCAGTGGGATATACTTACTTCGCATTAAAGCCGACGGTTTCTCTAAAATGCTTAAAATGACATTTGTACGGTAACATATCAGTTAATCTCGATTCTGCATTGGGAAAAGCATCAAATATTCAACAGTACTCAACGGAGAATCGGGAAAGCTTTTCTAAAGAGAACTTTTCTCGCCTTCCTCCCACATATTTTTCTTCTTGACAACCTCCTACTGAATCTTTACCTTTTATCAGAAGAGAATTTCATAGGAAGCAACTTTGATTATTACATTAATAACAGATTTCGGTTCTTTCGGCCCTTATATGGGAAGCATGAAAGGAGTGATGCTCTCCATCAATCCTGATTTGGAAATTGTTGATATTAGCCATAATGTTTCTCCCCAGAATGTGGAAGAGGCAGCTTTTATACTAAAGAATGTGTACTCCTTTTTCCCTGTGGGAACGATCCACGTTGTCGTGGTTGACCCCGGCGTCGGAACCAGCCGGTCTATTCTTGCTGTTCAAACTGATCATTATACTTTTCTTGCTCCTGACAACGGGGTTCTCAAGTACATTTTTGATGAGAACCTCCGAACCAGAGTATTTAAAGTAGCAAACAAAAAACTCTTTCTGAAAAGAGTAAGCTCTACATTCCACGGCAGGGATATTTTTGCTCCGGTGGCAGCCCATCTTTCAAAGGGTATCCCGATTGAAACAGTGGGGGAACCTTTTACAGAATATATAAGAGGAAAAGTTAAAAGACCGGCTGTTGAACCTCACAGGATTTCTGGAGAGATTATTTACATAGATCGGTTCGGGAATGGAATAACAAACATTCGTGAAGACCTGCTTGGAGAGAAGAAAAACTTACAGATTCTGGTTCAGGATACACTAATCAAGAATCTCAGTACAACATACTCTGATGTTCCCAACGGTGAAGTCCTTGCTCTTATAGGAAGCAGTGAAACTCTGGAAATTTCAGTAAACCATGGAAATGCAAAAGAACAGCTTGGAATCTCTGTAGGTGATCCTGTAACCGTAACTTTTGATTTATAACCTGCAGTGAAAGATTAACTAAAAAGGATAATGATGGAACAAAAACGCAATCTCTGGGTTCACATAGCCCTTTTTATTCTTACTATATTTTCCACCTACTTTGTAGGACTTGGAGACGGTCCGATTGGTGCGCTCTGGTATTCGCTAAGCCTTATTACGATTCTTCTCACTCACGAAATGGGCCATTATCTGATGGCTAAAAAACATAGAGTAGAGGCAACTCTCCCTTACTTTATTCCTTTGCCACTTCCGCCCTTTGGCACAATGGGCGCGGTGATTAAAATGGGAAGTAGAATCCCTGACCGCCGTGCACTTTTTGATGTGGGAGTAGCAGGCCCACTGGCAGGACTGGTGATGATTATTCCCAGTCTTATCATAGGACTGCACTTTTCAAAAGTTGTGGAAGTTTCTTCAATGGGAAGTGGAACAATATCCCTGGGAAATTCTCTTCTCTTTTCCTTTCTAACCCGCATTTCAGTAGGTACCTTACCTCCAGGCCAGGATGTGGTTCTTCATCCACTGGCTTTTGCTGGCTGGGTTGGACTTCTTGTAACTGCGCTCAATCTTCTTCCAATCGGGCAGCTCGACGGCGGACACATTATGTATGCTCTATTCTGGAAGAAGAGCAAAATTCTCTCAAATATTTTTTTCTTGATTTTTCTTTTTATTTGTCTTTTTTACTATGTTGGGTGGTTTTTAATGCTTGTAGTTCTTACACTGATACGGAGACATCCTCCAACGATGTATGATGAAATCCCTCTTGATAGAAAAAGAAAACTAATCGGAATTTTTGCCCTTATTGTTTTTGTTCTTGCTTTTACTCCTGTTCCGTTTGGGATCGGAGAGGGATTAATACCAATGCTATTAAAACAGTTTCACCTATGAGTCCAAGAAAAACAGTCGTAGGATTGGGAGAGATACTCTGGGATCTCTATCCCGATGAAAAACACCTTGGGGGAGCACCTGCTAATTCTGTTATCCATGCTGAAAAATTGGGAGCAGGAGGTATTGTGGTAAGCAGTGTTGGTCAGGATCGGCTTGGAGATGAAATTATTGAGACACTAAGGAACTACGGTGTCGATCCTTCGTATATCCAGAGATGTGCAGTTCGTCCTACTGGAACAGTAGGTGTAAGGCTCGATGAAAAGCATATTCCACATTTCGATTGTTCAAGAGATGTAGCTTTTGATTATATCGAATGGAATGACAAGCTGGAGAAGCTTGCCGGGAAAGCAGATTGTGTGATAACAGGAACGCTGGCTCAGAGGAATAAAATTTCCCGTAAAACAATTCAAAGATTTTTGAAAAGTGCAGCCAGCGCAGTGAAAGTTTTTGATGTAAATTTTCGGGGATGGAGTGAACTGACCAGTCTCGTTGTTCAAACAACTCTGATTATTGCCGATATTTTAAAACTCAATGAAAAAGAACTGAACCGGATGCAGAGAGCCTTCTGGCAGGAAGAAAGGGGAATAATTTCTTTCCTCGATTGGCTGATTGAGAAATATAGTCTCAAGCTTGCGGCTCTTACACTGGGAGAAAAAGGATGTTTTCTCACCGATGGTAAGAATTATGTTCTTTCTCCAGCCTTTGTGGTTGATCCTGTAGACACTACTGGCTGTGGAGACGGATTTCTGACAGGCATGGTTGTCAGATATCTTGAAAAAGCTTCACTGGAAGAGATGGCAGAGTTTGCCAATCTTTTGGGCGCTTTTGTCGCCACAAAAAATGGAGCAGCCCCGGAATATACTCTGGAGAGTCTGGAAGAATTTAGAGAAAAACATCAGAAGCGAGCCGAAGTTAAGTTATAGCTGGACTTTGACAAATTTGGTTATCCATGGAGGAGTATGTATCATGCTGAACTCTTCGATAGGATCAGGAAAGTATCCGGGGTGAAGCAACAGGGATTCTTCGCTCCACTTAGAACGACAGTCTTTTTTGAAATTGGTTAGCCTGTTCATTTATTCTGTGTCGTCCTGAGTCTGCCGAAGGTGGACGAAGGATCTGGGGAGAGGAAAAGAAATACCCAGGCGTTAAGTCTTACTAATGCCACCCCAGATTCTTCGGTCGCTTACGCTCCCTCAGAACGACATGCTTCAGCAAAATTTCCCAAAGTCCAGGTTATAACTAATAGAGTGCAGCGCCTTTATGCACTGTGCTTAAGAATTTACTACTTTAAAATTTAGAAAGGCACAAAATGAAAATCGCTATTTACCAGTTTTCTCCAGAATTTGGAGAAAAAGAAAAGAATCTAAAAAAGATTGAACAAACACTTAAGAAGACAGACGCTGAATTTGTTGTACTGCCTGAGCTTTGCACAACAGGTTATCAATTTATTTCTCAGGAAGAAGTCAACAGCCTCTGCGAACCAATCCCGGACGGGAAGACTGTTCATGAATTCATTCGCTTCTGCAGTGAAAGGAGAATTTTTCTTGTAGCCGGCATGGGAGAAATAGACAACGGAAAAGTTTATAATTCGGCAGTCTTAATTGGTCCAGATGGTTTTATTGGAAAATACAGGAAAATTCATCTATTCTGGGACGAAAAAAAATGGTTCACCCCGGGGAATCTTGGATTCTCCGTCTGGGACATAGGTTCAGCAAAAATTGGACTGATGATCTGCTTTGACTGGATTTTCCCTGAGGCAACACGATCTCTGGCACTTCAGGGAGCAGAAATCATCTGTCATCCAAGTAATTTGGTTCTCCCTTACTGCCAGAATGCAATGGTAACCCGTTCCATTGAGAACTGTGCCTTCTCCATCACTGCCAACAGGATTGGAACTGAAAAACGCGGAGGGAAAAGCGAACTTAAGTTTACAGGCGGAAGCCAGCTAATAGATCCAAAGGGAGAGGTGATTTTTAGACTAGGAGAGGAGACTGAAGAACTAAGGGAAACAGAAATTGACCCTGCTCTTGCCAGGGATAAACAGATCACACCTGAAAATAACCTATGGGAAGACTTGAGACCGGACATGTACAGTTTAAGATAGCGTTATAAAACTCTTAGCGCCTTTGTGTCTTTGCTTGAAATTTACTTGAAAAAGACTTTAAGATCATTATTATTAAAGGAAGGAAAAACCATGTCAGAACCTTGGAAAGGTCCTCTTGAAAAACTGGATGATTACCGCTGGATTATTCCCACTTCTTACCAAAAAGGAATGCGGGTTCCTGGTCTTATCTATACAGATGAAGAAATGTTGAAACAAATCAGGCAGGATCAGGCCCCTCAGCAGGTAGCTAACGTAGCACACCTTCCAGGCATCATTGGATACTCCATGGCAATGCCCGATATCCACTGGGGATACGGATTTCCCATCGGAGGAGTAGCAGGCGTTGATGCTGAGAGGGGAGTAATTTCTCCTGGAGGAGTTGGATACGATATCAACTGCGGAGTCAGATTGATAAGAACAGACCTTACTTTTGCTGATATAAAAGAACGAATCTCCATTCTGGTGGAACGTCTTTTTCAGAACATCCCGAGCGGAGTTGGTTCAACAGGAAAGCTGAAACTCTCTAAAAAAGAGGAACGAGCTGTTCTCAGAGATGGTGCAGTCTGGGCTGTAAAACAGGGATTTGGCTGGAGAGAAGATTTAGAGCTAACTGAACAGGGTGGATGTATTGATGGAGCAGACCCTGAAGAGCTTTCCCAGCGAGCGCTGGCAAGGGGTTTGCCCCAGCTGGGGACCCTCGGAGCTGGCAATCACTTTCTCGAAATTCAGGAAGTTGAAGAAATTTTTGATGAGGAAACAGCCAGTGTATTCGGTTTGACCAGAGGGCAAATCACAGTTATGATTCATACAGGATCAAGAGGTCTTGGCTATCAGGTTTGTGATGACAACTTAGACCGGATGGTGCGTGCGATGAATAAATACAAAATTACACTTCCTGACAAACAGCTGGCATGTGCGCCTGTAAATTCTCCAGAAGGCAGACAGTACTTTGCCGGCATGGCAGCAGCAGCCAACTATGCATGGACAAACCGTCAGCTCATTCTTCACTGGGTTAGAGAAAGTTTTGAACAGGTTCTGGAAGAGTCGGCCGAGCGACTGGGAATGCACATGATTTACGATGTAGCACACAACATCGCCAAGTTTGAGAAACACGTTGTGGACGGAAAATCAAAGAAAGTTGTTGTTCACAGAAAAGGAGCAACCAGGGCCTTTGCCGCAGGCCATCCTGATATCCCTGGAAAATACAGAGATGTGGGACAACCTGTTTTAATCCCGGGAGATATGGGAACAGCCTCTTATGTACTGGTTGGAACACAAAAAGCAATGGAGGAGAGTTTTGGTTCAACCTGCCACGGTGCAGGAAGAGTAATGAGCAGACATGCTGCTGTGAAAGCGACAAGAGGTCGAGCAATTGAGAGAGAACTGGCAGAGAAAGGAATTATTGTCAGGAGTAAAGGGCAGAGAACACTGCACGAAGAAGTTCCGGAAGCGTACAAAGATATTGACAGAGTTGTTGAAATCGTACACGGAGCAGGACTTTCCAGAAAAGTGGCAAAGATGAGACCGCTCGGCGTGGTGAAAGGATAAACACAATGCAGTTTATGACAAAAACAAAACACAGAATAATCATTAATATTACCTCACTCATAGATGTACTTTTTTTATTACTAATTTTTTTCATTGTCTCTTCCACATTCTTAGAGCAGCCAGGGATGAAACTTAAGCTTCCTAAAACATCCGGTGGAAAAGCTCTACAAATGAAAGGCTACACACTTTTTATAACATCAGACGGCGCTATGTTCCTTAATGAAAAAGAAATCAGCCTGAAAAAACTGCCAGATCGATTAAAAGCAATAGCACAGGATGCAAAAGACAAAGGCTTAATATTAAAGGCAGATGAAGATACTAGATATGGACTTGTTGTTGAAGTTATGGATATTGCTAAACAGAGCGGAATCACCAAACTAATCGTTGCAACAAGAACGAAAGGTGAAAAACAGGGCACAACAGGCAATGGGCAATAATTTGTTTTATTTTTTTAGCAGGAGAAAAGTAACACCGTTATGAAAATCATTACCACTGTTAAAGAGATGCAAACTGAAGCAGAAAAACTTCGGCGGAGAGGAAAGATCATCGGTCTTGTGCCGACAATGGGGTATCTCCACGAGGGCCATCTCAGCCTGATTCGTATTGCACGGAAGAAAGCCGATGTGGTAGTTATCTCCATTTTTGTAAATCCAACGCAGTTCGGCCCAAATGAAGATCTGGATAAATATCCCAGGGATATTAAGAGAGACGAGAAACTGGCCAGCGAAACAGGGGTAGACATCATTTTTTACCCCTCGAATGAAGAAATGTATCCAGAAAGATATTTAACATACGTCACTGTTGAAAAAATTACAGAGACTCTATGCGGAACATCGCGACCAGGCCATTTTAGAGGAGTTACCACAATCTGTGCAAAACTCTTTAACATTGTAAAACCACACTTTGCCGTTTTTGGGGAGAAAGACTATCAACAGGCTGCGGTAATAAAGCAGATGCTAAGAGATCTTAATTTAGACATGAAGATCATCACAGGCACCATCGTCAGAGAAGCTGACGGTCTTGCTATTAGTTCAAGAAACGCTCACCTTTCCCCTGAGGAAAGACAAGATGCTCTAGTTCTTAACCGTTCGCTAAAATTTGCAGAAGAGATGATCCAGAACGGTGAGAAGAGAGCAGAGGCAATAATTAAAACTGTAAAGAAAATGATCGAAGAGAAAAAGAGCACTAGAGTTGATTACGTCAGTGTGGTTGATCCTGATACTTTAGCATCTTTAGAGAAGATTGAAGATAAAGCTCTCATAGCTCTTGCTGTTTTTGTGGGGGATACTCGACTGATTGATAATAGAATTGTGAAAGTGTAACTAAATTTTGAAATAATTTAGAATTTACTTGCATTTGCATTGTTTTATTACTATATTAAATGGTTAATTAATAGTGGTACACCGTTGTTTTGCTTTCAAATTCTCAATCAACATCTGAATCTAATGATACGCAACTATGGTGAAAAGTTTACAGTTGCGTTTTTTGTTTTAAAGGCAAGAATTAACTGGTTGCCAAGGAATTCTGCTTTGTGCAGGAATTTTATGAAAGGACACGTTCATGGAACATGGAACAGTCAAATGGTTCAACAGAACAAAAGGTTTTGGATTTATCGAACGGCCCGACGGCGAAGATGTTTTCGTTCATTATAAAGCCATCGCTGGTGATGGCTTTAAAGTGCTGGAAGAAGGCGATGCAGTCGAATTCAACGTCGAACAAGGACCCAAGGGTCCTCAGGCTTCTGATGTCAAAAAAATCTGATTGAAACCATAACAAAAAAATCCCGACCTGGTGAATACCGGCCGGGATTTTTTTATTAAACATACCAACGCAAAGCGTTGGCACGAGAGGATTGAGCTTACCCAACAATAGGTTCAATAATTTTCCCTATAAAAAGAATCGTATTAGAGCTATTCTCCCTGATAACGAATAGAAACGGACGATTGAGCTTCATGTAAAAACCATGGGGTCCGATAGATGTTGTCCCCAACGTAACCGCAGTTACTGCCGCGGCTTCAGTGCCCTCCTCATCCACTTTGACAAATGTTTTGTGCGTTACTTTACTTATGTACAGCTCCCCTTCTTTATTAATTCTCGTGAAATCAGCTCGATTAGAATCAAATGCAACTTCCATTCCCAGAGATTTGAGCATATCGTTTAATTTGATTTCGTACTCTAGTTTAAATCTGGGGAGAAGTAGAGTTCCATGTTCTTTCTTAAAACTGCCAATCCATTCTGCCCAGTTTTCAGAAGTCATCACTGCTATCAGCGAATCTACGGATTTATCTGGCTTTGGCAGAATCACTGTCATGCTGAACCTGCCGTTCCCGTAAGGCAAGTCAACTGCCTGAAAATCATCAGTCTCAAAATACTGAAAATCCCCCTCCTGACACATCAGCTTGCAGGGAATCTGTGAGCTGTCAGGTTTTATGAACCAATCATCTTCGGTTAGCTCCTTATCAAACTGGTAAGTCCATGTACCTTTGAAATAGATGGCATTTATGAGAAACATTACTGTTTCCCGGTCAATCCTCTTGATAATTTCTTTGATCTTTCCGTTTGTGTTTTCATTAACCCAACTGTTAATCACATCTACAGCACTGGGTAGAGAAAAATCCAGACTCCTTACCTCAGCATTAAAGTAAGTTCTGTTAACATCGATAAAATCCTTTTCCACATTAAAGCCGAGGCGATACCAGATGGAGTTGGCAATCTGGAATTGAACATCGGGATCAAGGTTTGTGAGAAGTTGAATCAAACTGCGGAAAGATTCATTAATTTCCTGGGAAGACATATCTCCAAACTCAAGCGTATTACGCATGGCCTCTTCTGTTGCGCCTGCTGCCCCATTCCAGGTCATTGCAAGAGCCATTGAGATACTTAAAGGAGAAATGAATATGTTTGAATCCTGCTGAGTTCTGGCAATCTCACGGAAAAGTTTTAAACCAAAGAGGTTGCCAGACTCGCCAAGCTCTTTCTCAAGCGGCGTTAAATTGCGGGATTCATGGGCTATCGGAAAAGTCGAGAAATCACGGGTACACTGCAGGAAAAGAAAAAAGACGAAAAATAAAATAGAGATTCGCTTAAACATTTTTACCCCCTCCTATCGAAATGAAAAGTACATACTCCAGATGAGAGCGAGGGCTCTCATCTACCCAGTTAGACGCGTCCTCCCGCGTGAGGGTATATTCTTCTGTATTTATTTGCTGTTATTTAATCTCAGCGTTTTCTGCGTCCTCCGCGGTGAATTATCCAGACTAAATCCCAAAATTATACCGAAAAGCAAGACGGGGCTGGAACCGCTCCTGAGGTTTGTACTGTCCCAAATCTTCATCCCACTGAAAAGTCCAGAGGTAATCTAAATAGAGGAGAAGATACGGTTTAATTTTATAACCAACGCCAACACGTGCTAAGGATTGATAGTTTAGAGTCCGGATATCTTTGAAGTTTCCGATTCCCCACTTATCGTATGTGGCCTCTAAATTTACAAATGGGACAGAATCGGACGATCTTGCTCCCAGATGAAGTATGCCGCCGTTCTTCTGGTTATCCATCATCTGAAAAGAACCCAGTCCCTTAATTAGATGAAGAATATCTACATAAAGAGAGGCGTACCAGCCATAGCGTTTTTCAGTCATCATGGTAAGCAGCATTTTCTTGTTCACTGGAATTGGGCCAATAACATTAATAAATTCTTGAGGAATACCCAGAGAATCTCCTCCAAGAGATCGATAAAACTCTACCAGTTCTCCCACTGTGGTGTTCCGCAAGATCTTGTAGAAAGGACCAAAATAGGGAGCAATAAACTCTTTACCCATAAACCGG
>CAZPNF010000028.1:0-9468 GCA_964587715.1 uncultured bacterium
GCAGAAAATCCTGATTTTCCC
This sequence comes from uncultured bacterium, assembly GCA_964587715.1. Taxonomy (GTDB): domain Bacteria; phylum Zhuqueibacterota; class QNDG01; order QNDG01; family DSAB01; genus CAYYPT01. The sequence goes on from CAZPNF010000028.1 coordinate 22, forward strand.
GGGTTCTGGATAGCTCGAGTGCAACCTCTTTGCGGTATTCCCAGAGATGGACATTGTGCCCCTTTGACTCAAGCAAAACAGCAAGAGCAGTTCCCCATCCTCCAGCTCCGAGAATACCTATCTTAGCCTTCACAATTATCTCCTTTGCTTTGGTTGACTGAGCGCTTAAATTCTCAAATTTGCCAAAGCTTAGTTAAATATTATTTCTTAGTGTGCCTCAATTTCTCCCACTGTCCCGGATCATTCATCCCGTCAAAGTTAATGCCATACGACAGGCCGGGTTTAATTTCCCGAAGTTTGCTTTGCATTAAAATACCTGTGATACCTCCGAGGAGGTTCATTGTTTAGAGCCGAATTTGTTTTCCTCACCTCTGATAAGTCTAACAATATTCGAGCGGTGAGTTACAATAATTAATAGAGCTATTAATATCCCCAGAATAATGAGGGAATCAGAAATATGTTTATTTAAAAACTTTTTTTCAACAATAAGCGTTATCGGGAAAAGAATGCCGGCGGTTATCGATCCAATTGACACGATTCTTGTTACAAGAACTAACGTTAGCCACACAACTCCTGCTGCTGCAGAAGCTATTGGAGCAAGTGCAAAAAGGACACCAAAAGCCGTTCCTACTCCTTTCCCACCTCTAAAACCTGCAAATATTGTCCATACGTGTCCCACAATAGCAGATGCTCCTGCTGCGATGCGAATCAATGTGGTATCCAGAGGGATTGAATTCGCACCAATTTTGGAGATTAAAAGAGTGGCCACTGCACCCTTGCCAACATCAATCAAAACCACAACTAAGGCGGGTTTCCATCCCATCACACGGTAAACATTTGTAGCTCCTGCATTTCCGCTGCCGTGATTGCGTATATCGTCTTTCATTATCAATTTACCTGCAATTACAGCAGTGGGGAAAGAGCCAATAAGATAACTCAGAATTATAATTACGAAAAGTGAGAACATTGAGTTTCTCCTGTTATAGTCTTTAATGAGATTAAATAATAGACAGTAGTAGTGATAAGATCTCTTATAAATGGAAGAAATGAAAGCAATTTTAATTGTTTTCTTGGTTTTAGTTTAAATTTAATCTCGTAATTAGGATTAATGAGGTAAAATTTTTTTTTATCAATTGTGTATCCAGTTTTTTTGACAATCCTCTCAAATTTCTCTATGGTTATCCTTGTTGCTTTTGTTTCCACTAGACCTTTGATTTTGTCTTCTTTTTCCCCAAATATTTTAAGAATCAGTTGATAAATAGAGGTGGGTAAGAGATGGAAGTATGGAAGTTTCGATAGAAATTTGCTTTCGCACATTTGTTGGTGCCCCCCAAAGGGACTTTGCCATGGGGGAAAGCCTACAAAAAATTTGCCGTTGGGGTTTAAAAATTTTTTTACGTAATTCAAGAATTTCTCCTGGTTGTGAATATGTTCTAAAACATCTCTTGTAATGATTAAATCAAATTTCCCCAGGTTATCAATATTATATATATCTTCATCGACCAAATTTAAGTTAGAAATATTTTTGTGGCCCTTGAAGAACTTATGTGCATTTTCGATCTTCCCTTTAGATAAATCCACACCTGTAACTTTACAACCCGCATCTAAAAATGGTTTCATATTGCCGCCTTCCCCACATCCAATCTCTAATACTGAGGTAATATTACTAATAGGAGTTATCTTCTCAATGAAGGGCATAACATACTTCTCCGTTGTGTAGGATTGTTCTTGAAAATATTTTAATCTATTTATGTGTCGTTCCTGCATTTTAATCCCTCAATCGTTAGTTTTCCCCAAGCAAAAGAAATTAGAGATGCAGTTACATTGCCCAGTACAATACCCCACCATACACCGATAATTCCAGATTTTAATAGAATTCCAAAGAGGTAGCTGAAAAATATTTGCATGATAATTGTTCTGAGAATGGTAACAGCTAAGGCCTTTTCACCCCTGCCAATACCCTGGAACATTGCTGAAGTCAGCATTCCAAGGGGAACAGTTGGGAGAAACCATACCAATCTATGAAAGGCTTTGATCAAATCTCCTGATATATGGACTGCTCCTTTTGAATAGGTGAATAAATAAGAAAGCTGGGGTGCAAGAAGCATAATCAGAGCAACAACACCGAGTTCGATACCAAATCCTATCTTTATCCCAAATAGATAGCCTGTCTTTAGTTTTTTAATATCGTGGGCACCATAAGCTGCTCCTGTAACTGCGGTAACACCAGTAGCAATTCCTAACAGCGGTACTATGCCGAGCATCATGATTCGCCAGGCACTTGTGAATACTGCAATTCCATCTGTTCCTCCTGCTTTAACGATTATGACGTTCAAACCAAACATTGCCAGAGCCATTGAAAGCTGAGCAAAAGAAGATGGAATTCCAACCCTGAGGATTTCTTTTACAATGTTTCTGTTAAACTTGAAAGGAGCAAATCCAATATCAACGTAGGTGTTTTGTCTGATAAAAAGCCAGAAGATCATCAAAGCCGAAGTAACGCATATTGAAACAAGAGTTGCCCAGGCAGCGCCAACAACACCCATTTTTAGTTTATAGATGAAAATTGGATCAAGGATGATGTTAAGTCCTGATCCCAATATCATGGCATACATTGCTCTTTTAGTGTCACCCTCACCACGAAGAATACCGCTGGCGATGTTTGTGAATACTAATATAACTGAACCACCAACAAGAACCCGAGCATAACTGACAACTAATTCAACAACTTTTCCTTTAGCTCCTATCAGAGTGAATATGTCCTTGAGAAACGGAAACGTAAGGCCGGTGAGTAATATGCCTGTAATGATGCCGATCGCAAGGGTGTGAATTGCGGCAGAATCAGCCATCTCTTTATTTTTAGCTCCAATTTTCCTCGATATGGCTGAACTGCCTCCAACCCCAATCCCAACAGCTAAGGATATTATAATCATGAATAGAGGAAAGAACAGACCGATTGCAGCTAAACCATCTGATCCTAAACCAGCTACCCAGATTCCATCAACAATATTGTAGAAGGACTGAACAATCATCGCGACTATTATCGGACCGGACAACTTGAGCAGAGCTTTCTTAGGATCACCCAGTAGGGTTTCAACTCCTTTAGTAAATTCTTCAGCCATTTAACCTGCTTGCCGTTTCAAAACCATCTCTGATAGCATCCTGTGCTTTGCCTACTTTTTTAGCATCACCCACAACTTGTTGTTTGAGAGATTTCAGAGTAAGGTTTTTTTTATCATTTCCATTCCTCTTGCCGTCTCGTCAAACATTTCCACAATAGTAACTTCGTTATTTCTTTTTGGATTTGGAGCAAATATAAACGGATTTTTTAACTCAAGCATTTTTTGTCTCCTGTGTTTTTTTTCTCGGTTGTTGTTTTTTCAGGCAAAGTAATTTATTGGGATTTTGCTTTTTCATATTCTTCTGTCAAGTTTTCAATGAGCGTCTTAACAGAAATGATTTTGTTTACACGCCAGGCATTAGCACCAGCGAAGGCAAACCCATCTTTGAGATTCCCTTTTTTAGCATTGGTTAGCGCAAGTGCAATACAGTACGGGGCTTTTTTATAATCACAGGTCTTCAGGCATTTCCACGGACATTTGATAGGTTTTTTAATCCCTGCTGATACATCATCTAAAAACTTATTCCGAATTGCCCTTCCAGGTAATCCAACAGGACTGTTAATTTTAATAATATCCTCTTTTTTGCATTTTATATAAGCTTCTTTAAATTCTATTGATGCGTCGCATTCATAAGTTCCAACAAATCTTGTTGCCATCTGTACTCCCTGCATGCCCAGCTGAAGAAACTTGTAAATATCAGCACCTGTGAATATACCGCCTGCAGCAATTACCGGGATATTTTTATTAAAACGCTGTTCATAGGATTTTATTACAGAGATTATCTCTGGCACTATTTTTTTTAAGGCATAGTCAGGATTGTCAATTTGTTCTTTCTTAAATCCAAGGTGTCCACCAGCCAGTGGTCCTTCAACAACTACAGCATCAGGTAAAAGACCATAACGTTTTGCCCAATACTTAAATATAAGTTCGGCAGCTCTTGCAGAAGAAACTATAGGAACAAATTTTGTTTTATTTTTTCCTCCCTTATCCAGCAGTACTGTTTCAGGAATCTTCAGAGGAAGTCCGGCACCCGAAATAATAATGTCAGCTCCTTCCTCAACTGCTATAGTTAAATGGTCATAATAATCTGAGAGTGCTACCATTATGTTAACTCCAATAATCCCTCCTGTCATTTTCCGTGCTTTTCTTATTTCCTTACGCAGAGCTCTTTTGTTTGCTTCTCTAAAATTTACGGCGAAATCAGGTTCTAACATACCAATTCCTGCAGATGAAATAACTCCAATACCTCCCTCATTTGCAACAGCCGAAGCTAAACCTGATAAGGAAATACCAACACCCATACCACCCAAAATAATCGGTATGCGGGTTTTCAGATTGCCTATTCGCAATTTTGGCATCTTATTTAAGTTCATATTATTCCTTTCTTAAATTATGGCAGTGCAGGGATTCTCGTCCCCGCAGCTACACATTACAGTTTCACAGAGGCAGAGGTTTTGCCGGACAGGGAAAGATGCTGAATGATTCTTGTTTCAATTTTCATCTTCTGGAATCCTCCAATAACCGCCTTTTTTCCACCTATTCTTTTTACCGTGAAAAATGTTGTAAATTTGAATTCTACTTCTGGAAATCCTGTTTGTTTTATGAGATTCCTTATTTTGTTTATGCCAGTTCCCATTTTTTCTATATAGCCTATTCTATGGAATAGACCTGCTATATGGGGATTTCTTAAAACACTCTTTGTGCCAAATTCCTCAGGTTTTAATCTATATCATTCTCTATATAGCAATCCTAAGCTCCATAGATATAAGTGGCTCGATTTATCCAAATTAGCAAATTTATTTATAACTCACAATGACAAAATTGTGATTTCCATATGAAAATTAAAGAACGTCATCTTCAATATAGTTTATTTGAGAAAGTAATCTCTCTTGGTAATGATCAAGAAATCAGATGTCCACCTGAATGGTGTGAATAGCGGTCTTCATTTCAATAAATTATCCTACAGTTTTCTTTAACTGTTTATCCTCACACCACCTCGCCAACAATCAGAGGATTTTCTCCATGTTCCTTCAGCTCTTCTATCAAAAAATCTACGTTCTTTTCTTCAACAATTAAAATAAACCCAATTCCAAGATTAAAGGTTCTGCGCATTTCTTCGTCTGGTACGTTTCCCTCCTTTTGGATAAGATCGAAAATAGGGGAGATGGTCCAGTTTCTCCAGTCGATTTTTAAATTCAGTCCTTCTGGTAAAATTCGCTTTGTGTTGCCTATAATTCCTCCGCCTGTTATGTGAGACATTCCTTTAATATCAATTTTTCCCAATATAGGATATACAGAGTTGAAGTAACATCTGTGTACTTTAAGCAGCTCTTCACCGATAGTTGTTCCCAGTTCTTCTATGTATGTGTCTGTTTCAAATCCTGCTTCTTCAAAAAGAACCTTTCTTGCCAGAGAATAGCCGTTAGTGTGAAGGCCATTGGAAGATAATCCCACCAGCACATTCCCCTTTTTAATTGAACTCCCATCAACTATCTTGCTTTTCTCCACGATTCCAACTATACATCCGGCCACATCGTATTCCTCTTTCTGGTAAAATCCGGGCATCTCGGCCATTTCGCCGCCGATCAGCGCGCAGTTAGCCTGACGGCATCCTCGGACCATTCCTGATATTAGCTCTTTAACTGCCGCAGGTTTTAATTTTCCTGTGCCAACATAATCCAGAAAGAAGAGAGGCTTAGCGCCGCCCACCAGGATATCATTTACACAGTGATTAACCAGATCTTCGCCCACAGAATTGTGTTTTCCTGTCATAAAAGCCACTTTTAATTTTGTTCCAATGCCGTCTATGGAAGAAACCAGAACAGGTTCCCTGTACTGTCCAGGTTCCAGAGCATAGAATCCGCCGAACTTTCCGATGTCAGTTAATACCTGTGGTGTAAAACTCGATCGAACCAACTCTTTGATTTTAGCAACTGCTTCTTCTCCAGCAGTAATGTCTACACCAGCATCTTTGTAACTTATTTTCTTATTCATAGTTTTTTACCTGGTTTTTGTATTTTTCTCTCACCTGATGAAAAAAACTTAAGGCTGTCTCTGTCTTGTAGTCTGGATACGTCCATTCTGCAGCACGGAATTGACCTTTCCAGAACCGAAGCTGAACGTCACCGTAGATTTCTTCTCCAATGTATATTCGGTGAGAAAAATCCTTTGTCGAAGCTAAAATTAAGTTTGCACTGTTAATGTACCCAGGATCCAGATTTACCTGTCTCTTTCCATCGACAGCCCATGATTCTTCTATTTTGTTTGTTTTTGTTTTTATCGATGCCAAACTACCCGGATCGATCAAATTCACAAAACTCAAAAATATCTTCTTAAGTTCGATCCCCATTTCCTCTATGTAATAGTCTGTAAAAGATGAAAAATCAAAAGGTGAAGTTTGGTCTTCTACACTTCCCAGAAGTTTTTCTATCTCTGAGATAACCGCCGAAAGATCAATTCCACTGGCAAATGTGATACCGCATATGGGTTTAGCAGGCTTTGGTTTCTGGAGAACGCCCATTGTCAATCCTCTAAAATTTTTAGACAGTGTTTTTAATATCGAAAATTCATAGAAGAATGTCAAGAGAATTCCATGTTATAAATTGGTTTTTGAAAATAGAAAACAAATATCTTGACAATAAATTCCAGATTTATTATATTAAAAGGCTTTATCTAATGAACAGGAGGATAGAATAGCGTGAAGACTGTTGTTCCAAAAGTAAATGATGCTGAAAAAAAGTGGTATCTCATTGATGGCAAAGATCAGGTTCTTGGGCGTTTGGCGAGCCAGATTGCAATTTTGCTGCGTGGAAAGCACAAACCGCAGTTTACTCCGCATCTGGATGTTGGGGATCATGTCGTTGTTATTAATGCTGATAAAATTAAATTAACAGGACGTAAACTCTCCCAGAAAGTTTACACCAGATACACTGGTTATCCCGGGGGATTGAGACATGGTTATTTAGCAAAGCTTGTGCATGAACGACCCGAATGGGTCCTCTCCCGTGCTGTCAAGGGAATGTTACCAAAGAATAGGCTTGGCAGAAAAATGATTAAGAAACTTCGTGTCTACGCAGGACCGAATCATCCACATCAGGCGCAGCAGCCTGAGGTTTTACCTAATAGTTTGAGGAGAATATGAAAGAAACACATTATTATGCTACAGGAAGGAGAAAAGAATCAGTTGCACGTGTTTGGTTGAGTCATGGTTCTGGACGGTTTGACGTAAACAAAAAAGAACTGTTGTCCTATTTTCGTCGGCCTACACTGGAAATGATTATCCATCAACCGTTCGCTGTTACAAACACTGAAGGTCAATACGATGTAAAAGCCACAGTTAAGGGGGGTGGGCTTTCAGGGCAGGCCGGAGCGATAGTACTCGGTATTGCCAGAGCACTTCTTAAATATAACAAGGATTTTAGAAAACCTCTCAGGAAAGCAGGATTTATGACACGGGATCCGAGAGAAAAGGAACGGAAAAAATACGGACAACCCGGTGCTCGTAAGAAATTCCAGTTTTCCAAACGTTAGTTTGCAGTTTTTTTAAAAAGACACACATTCTCTGATTTTCAAGAGGGTGCCGAGAAATCAAAGCGGTTTCTCTGTTTTTTGAAAAGATGAAGGGAATGGAGGAGTAACCCTAAGTTTGAAAGGAGTTTTTCATGCCTGATATTATCCTGCAGCAGCTTCTCATGTCAGGTGCTCATTTTGGACATTTAACACGACGCTGGAATCCCAAAATGAAGCCCTACATTTTTATGGAACGTAACGGTATATACATTATTGATCTTAACAAGACTTTGTCTAATCTTTTGCTGTCCTGCGAAGCCATTACTAAAATTGTCCAGGGTGGAGAGAAAATTTTATTTGTGGGAACCAAGAAACAGGCCAAAGACATTGTTCGAATCGAGGCAGAACGATGTGGCATGCCTTATGTGACTGAAAGATGGTTGGGCGGAATGCTGACCAATTTTAGTACTATTAAGAAAAGTATAAAACATCTGAAAAATCTGGAAAAGATGGCTGTGGATGGTACGTACGATAACATCACGAAGAAAGAAATTCTCCACATTGAGAGGAAAAAAGAAAAGTTGGAAAAAAGCATGGGTGGTATTAAGGAGATGAGCCGACTCCCGAGAGGAATATTCATAGTGGATACGAAAAAGGAAGCAATAGCTGTGGCTGAGGCAAACAAATTGGATATTTCTGTTTTTGGTATTGTGGATACTAACAGTAATCCAGATCCTATCGACTATCCAATTCCTGCTAACGATGATGCATTTAAGTCCATCAGTTTAATTGTCCACACTATTGCTGATGCTGTGTTGGAAGGAAAATCTAAAGAAGAAATGATACAGGGCGAACAGGATCAGGAGGAAGAATCTTCTACAGTATCTACGGAAGAAACGGTGAGTAACGATAGTAAAGCGTGAGGAGTTTATTTATGACTGTATCTGCGGCGGAAGTTAAAAAGCTTCGGGACCTGACAGGAGCAGGGATGATGGATTGTAAATCTGCTCTTCTGGAAACAAATGGAGATATTGATAAGGCTGTTGAATACTTAAGAAAAAAAGGTATGGCATCGGCACATAAGAGGGAGAGTAGAGAGGTTAAAGAAGGAGCAATAATGGCTTATGTCCATCCCGGAAATAGGTTGGGTGTGCTGGTAGAGCTGAATTGCGAGACCGATTTTGTAGCCAAAACAGAAGATTTCCAGAAATTGGCCAAGGATATAGCTATGCAAATCGCTGCTACTAATCCTGTGGCAATTAATAGGGAAGAGGTTCCCAAAGAAACTGTAGAAAAAGAATTGGATATATATAGAACCCAGGTTGAAAATCAGAATAAGCCTGAACAGGTGGTGGAAAAAATTATTAAAGGAAAATTGGAGAAGTATTATCAGGAAGTTGTTCTTACTGAGCAGAGTTTTGTTAAAGATCCCAACAAAACGGTTAAAGAATATCTTTTAGAAATCTCCGGAAAATTGGGAGAGCATATTTCTATACGACGCTTTGTTCGCTTTCAATTGGGAGAGAATTTATAACTGAACTTTTGTGAATTTCACTAAAGGTCTCCGATGTCTTTATGCATCGCAACTCATAAAAAGGATAATAATGGAGGACCAGCCTGGCAAGAAGGAGGGGCTAATCTATAAGCGCATTCTTTTAAAACTCAGTGGTGAGGCTCTCCGAGTAAGTAGACGTCTTGAAATTGATCCAGAAGTTGTGCGTAAGATTGCTGATGAGATCCAGAGCGTTAAGAAACTCGGTGTGGAAATTGGTATAGTTGTTGGTGGTGGTAACATTTTTAGAGGGCTTTCTGCAAG
>CAZPNF010000028.1:9478-10763 GCA_964587715.1 uncultured bacterium
GGGATGGACCGTGTGGCTGCTGATCACATGGGAATGTTGGCTACAATGATAAATTCACTTGCACTTCAGGATTTTCTTGAACGAGACGGGATGCCAACACGAGTAATGTCTGCTATTCGGATAGAAGCAATGGCAGAACCGTACATAAGAAGACGGGCAATTGGTCATTTGAGTAAGGGGAGAATAGTAATTTTTGCAGCGGGGACCGGAAATCCGTATTTTACCACTGATACTGCTGCTGCCCTTCGAGCTATTGAGATTGGAGCCGATGCAATCCTTAAGGGTACGAAAGTTGACGGTGTGTACAGTGCTGATCCAGAAAAGGAGAAAGATGCTGTTAAATTTAATGAGATTTCTTATTCTGAGGTTATTGAAAAAGAGCTTCGAGTAATGGATGCAACTGCTGTTACCCTTTGTAAAGAAAATAATATTCCCATTGTTGTGTTCAAGTTATTGGTAAAGGGAAACTTAAAAAAGGTTATTTTGGGAGAAGGGATTGGAACCATTGTTCGAGGAGAAGCCAATGATTGAAGAAACTGTCCAGTATGCCAGGGAACGTATGGAAAAAACTCTGGTTAATACAAAATTAGAATTGGGGAGAATACGAACAGGAAGAGCAAGCCTTTCTCTCCTCGATACAGTAAAAGTAAATTACTATGGTAGTGTTGTTCCTCTAAAGCAAGTGGCTAATCTTAGTGTACCTGAACCTCGTCTCATCACGATTCAACCCTGGGAACGTAATCTGCTTGGTGAAATTGAGAAAGCAATTCTTAAGACTGACCTTGGAATTACACCAAATAATGATGGCCACGTTATCCGTTTACCCATTCCAGAATTGACAGAGGAGAGGCGTAAAGAGATCGTTCGTCTCGTGCACCAGTTGGGTGAAGAAGGACGGGTTGCTATTCGGAATGTAAGAAGAGATGTTCTCGACCGTTTAAAGAAAGCTCAGAAAGAACATCAGATTTCAGAGGATGAAGAGTACAACGCTGGTATTGACATTCAAGATTTAACTGACAAATACATAAAGAAAATTGATGAAGCGATTAGTGCAAAAGAATCAGAAATTATGGAAGTATAAATATAAGAATGAGAATAAATGGAACTGACAGAAGCATTTACATCACAAATGTTAGAAGGATTGTACTTAAGCTGGGGACAAAGGTTTTACTAAATCATTGTAAGGATGTTAATGCAAAACGAATTAATCAGTTAATTCAGGATGTTGCTTATTTCAAACAGAAGGGATATATTTTTTTTGGTTCTTCACGAAAATGCGTACTTT
>CAZPNF010000029.1:0-10725 GCA_964587715.1 uncultured bacterium
GCAGCCTCAATAGAATAATCATTGTTCATATGGCAGACATGGAAGTCGGTATTCTCGCGGACGGAATTGTAGGAATTCGAATGATTCCCCCCAGTGATATACAAACGTCACTCCCCACATTAACTGATAGAAGATCGGAGTATCTGCGGGGAGTAACAGCAGATAGATTGGTGATCTTAGACGTGGAGAAAATTCTTTCTGATCCTGAGATTATCGTTCATGAGGAAGTAGAAAGTTAATGCTAAATTTTTGATATTTTATTTACAAGGAGGATTAACATGAAGAAAGTGTTGCTTATTATAATGTGTATGAACTTGCTCTTTCTGGTTACAATGTTACTTGCCAATGATAAAGATCCATACAAAGTAATCGTAAATGCGGCAAATCCCACATTAGTGATATCAAGGGGACAGCTTTCTAAGTTCTTTTTGAAAAAATTGACAAAATGGGACAATGGTAAAGAGGTCCATCCCCTGGACTTAAGTGATAATTCAGGTGTGAGAAAAGTGTTTACAAAAGAGATTCACAAAAAAACAGTCTGGAATATCAGAGCCTATTGGCAGAATCAGATTTTCACAGGGCGTAGAGTTCCACCTCCTAAAATTACAAATGAAAAAGATATATTAATCCTTGTTGAAAAAGACCCTTGTGCCATTGGGTATGTTTCAGCTTCTTTACCTATAGATAGTTCAAGGGTTAAGGTTCTGATTATCAAGAAACAAGAGCACCACTAAAAATTGGGAGAAGAAGATGTTCAAAAACTTAAAATTCAATCACAAAATATTTTTTATTCCTTCACTGGCTGCTCTTACTTTTATGATCATTTTTATTATGACCCAGTCGTTCACCAGAAAGAACGCAGAGCTTTTGAACAGGATTGTATCTGGATATGCGCCTGCGTGGGAATTGAGTCGTGATTTGCTGGAGACATTGGGATCAATTCAGAGGAGCTTACAGGATGCTGTTGCTGCTGCGGATGAAGACGAACTTGCAAGAACAGATTCCCTTCGATACCAATTCCTCCAACGGATTAATTCGGAGAAAGAAAACCCGGTTCTCAATGCTGCACAATTAAATAACATACAAAATATGTTTTTAGAATATTACAATCTTTCACGTGGGGTCTCACTAAATATGATTAGGGGACAGTCGGGACAAAAGATGACTCAGTCGTTGGAATCGATGAGGGAAAAATACCTTACACTTAGAAAAAAACTAAAATCCGATATAGAGAGTGCCAAAAGTAACATGGCCAGGGGATTTACAGTAACTCAAAAAAATAACAGAGCCATGATGATTAGTACCAGTATAGCCAGCTTCGTTTTTATAATTCTGATTAGTTTACTATCTCTGTTTGTTGTAAGATCTATCTCAAGCTCCTTAAAAATAGCAATAAACGTTGCTGAAAAAGTCGCTGACGGGGACCTGACCGTTAATGTTCCTTCTAACACTGCCAATGATGAGGCTGGTATTTTACTAGAAGCGTTTCGAAAAATGGTCGAGAATCTTAGAGGGCTTTCAGGACAGATCAAAGAGGGAGCCAATGCACTTGCTGCATCTGCCAGTGAGATTTCGGCCTCTGTTTCACAGATTGCTTCCGGTGCCACTGAAACAGCTTCAGCGGCCAGCGAAACCAGCACGACAGTTGAAGAGGTCAGGCAAACAGCAATAGATTCCAATCAAAAGAGCAAAAGTGTTTCAGAAAGCGCCCAGAAAGCCGTTGAGATTTCTCAAATCGGCGAAAAATCAGTTAATGATACTATAAACGAAATGCACCGGATCGAAACTCAAATGGAATCTATTGCCGAAAGTATCATGAAACTAAGCGAACATGGTAAAGCCATTGGAGAAATCATAGCAGCCGTAGAAGATATGGCAGAGCAGTCCCGGCTTTTAGCTGTGAATGCCTCAATCGAAGCTGCAAAAGCTGGCGAGCACGGAAAGGGTTTTGGTGTAGTGGCACAGGAAGTGAGGAGCCTTGCCGAACAATCAAAGGAAGCAACCGCTAAAGTAAGGCGCATCCTCGACGATATTCAGAAAGCAACCAGCGAAACTGTAATGAAAACAGAGCAGGGGAGTAAAGCAGTAGAGTCGGGAGTAAAACAGTCAACCGAAACAGGTGAAGCAATTCAGAGACTGGCTAGCAGCGTTGCAGAAGCTGCACAGGCAACAACCCAGATTGCAGTGTCCAGTCAGGAGCAATTAGTCGGCATGGACCAGGTTGTATCAGCCATGGAAAGCATTAATCAAGCCAGCAGCCAGAATGTGGGAGCAATAAAACAGGTTGAGTCCGCCTCGCAAGACCTGCACAATCTGGGACAAAAATTACAGGAATTAGTAGAACAGTACAAAATTTGATTCATAGAAATCGAGGGAGCACAAAATGGATAATAAAGACTCCGAATTTTTTAAAGAGCTTGTTTCAATGTTCAAGATGGAAGCCAAGGAACACCTGGATACGATTTCTTCAGGACTGCCTCAACTGGAGAAAACACCCCATGGTAAAGAGCGGACAGAAATTTTAGAAACTATTTTTAGAGCAGCACACAGCTTAAAAGGTGCCGCACGAACTGTGGGCCTGGTAGACATTGAACCCATTGGCCAATCCTTAGAAAAATTGTTCTCTATAATAAAACAAAAAGACGTGGATATTTCATCTGCACTATCAGATACGCTGTATCAGATAACCGATATTCTTGGTGAGCTTATCTCCACAATGGATGAACAGGGCAAATTGACCGGGGATAAATCGTCATTAACCAGACTCACCGATGAGGTTAACGAAAATATAGTGATTATGGAAGCATAGGGAATTTACATGAAAAAGAACGAAGACGACTTTCTCAAAGAACTCCTCGCTATGTTTAAAATTGAAGCGGAAGAGCACATCAAAACGATTTCTTCCGGGCTTCTCGAAGTAGAAAAAATGCCAGCGTCAAAGGAGCGAGCCTCTCTCATAGAAACTATCTATCGGGAGGCTCACAGTCTAAAAGGTGCCGCTCGTACAGTGAATTTAAACGAAGTAGAAAGTCTTTGTCAATCTCTGGAAAGTATATTCGCAAAATGGAAACACAAAGGGGCCAACCCTTCGGCTGAGTTCTTTGACATATTACACAATGCTGTCGATATTCTACCCGGTCTGATTAACTCTCTCGGAGAAAAGGATATATCAGAGATCATGCACCAGCTCTCCCGTTTAAAAAGTGAGGAAAGTGAAACCGAAGATCCAGTTAAGGAAGCCAAACCAGAAAAAACATCTCCGGAACAAGCCTCAGAAAATCCCGAAGTTAAAAATAAAGAACCAGAAAAAACAGAAGAAAAACCACTTCCACAAGAACCTGTGGACAAAACAGCAGCAACCAGAACAAATCCTTTTTCTGGTACTGATAAACCATTTTTTTCAGAGACTGTAAGAATCCCCGTTACAAAACTGGATTCCCTTTTACTCCAGACCGAAGAAATGCTTTCTGCAAAGTTATCAGTGAGTCAGCGTGCTAACGATTTACAGAATATCGTAGCCTCGCTTAACCTCTGGAAAAAGGAATGGGAAAAACTCTATCCAGAGTTTAAGGTTCTCAGGCGTTCAATCAGGAAAAATAGCGGGGAGGAACAACTCCATACTCAATCAAATAAAGTTCTGGGATTTCTCGACTGGAATCAAGAACAGATAAAAAACATCGAAGCCAAACTTGTCCCAACAACAAAATTAATTGAAAATAATTCACGGACACTCGGCGGAATGATAGACACGCTGCTTGAAGATATGAAAACTGCGCTTATGCTCCCGTTTTCAACACTTTTGAAAATTCTTCCAAAGGTTGTCCGGGATTTATCCCGTGATGAAAATAAAGAAGTAGAATTGGTAGTGCGTGGAAGCACCACTGAAGTAGACAGACGTATCTTAGAAGAAATGAAAGATCCTTTCATTCACCTCTTACGAAACTGTATTGATCATGGAATAGAGAAACCAGAAGATCGAATCAAAAAGAACAAACCTCCTGGAGGCACAATCACCATTGACATTTCCCAGCTTGGCGGCGGTAAGGTCGAGATCCTGGTATCTGACGACGGAGGTGGAATAGATCTTGCCAGAGTGAAACAAGTCACTGTAAAGCGAGGGATTATATCAGAGGCAGAAGCCAGTAAACTCAACGAGAAAGATACACTGTCACTAATTTTTCAGTCAGACGTCTCCACAAGCCCTATAATTACTGAGATATCAGGTAGAGGACTGGGTCTTGCTATTGTGCGAGAGAAGGTAGAAAAACTTGGCGGTAAAGTATCCATTGATACCAAATTTGGCGCTGGAACAACCTTCAGGATTGTACTCCCCGTTACCTTAGCTACATTCAGGGGAATTTTGATTAAAGTTTCAGGTCAGAAGTTTGTAGTTCCTACAATAAATGTTGAACGGGTTATGAGAATCAAGCCTGAGACGATCAAAACAGTTGAAAACAAGGAAACAATCGCTCTGGAAGAGCGAGCTGTTTCTTTCGTGCAGTTGTCAGACGTCCTGGAACTTCCCAGAAAAGAAAGGAACAATGAGAATTCTTCTTTTATCCAGATATTGATTCTTAACGCAGCAGAAAAGCGTATTGCTTTCGGTATAGATGAAGTTTTAAGTGAACAAGAAGTACTGGTTAAACCTATAGGAAAACAACTTTCCCGAGTTAGAAATATCACTGGTGCTACTGTACTGGGGACAGGTGAGATAGTACCGATTCTAAATGTTTCTGATTTGATGAAGTCAGCTGTGAAAGTTGTTGTTTCACCGAAAAAAGAAGTCAAGAAGGAGGGCAAAGATGTGGAAAAATCAATTTTAGTTGTCGAGGATTCTATTACTGCAAGAACACTTTTGAAGAACATATTATAAACTGAAGGCTATTATGTAAAAACTACAGTTGATGGTGTCGATGCATTTACAACATTGAAAACAGAAGATTTCGACTTAGTTGTATCAGATATTGAAATGCCAAGAATGGATGGTTTTGATCTCGTTTCAAAAATAAGGAGCGACAAAAAAAACACTGGCCTACCCATTGTTCTAGTAACTGCATTAGAGTCGCGTGAAGATAGGGAACGTGGCATAGATGTAGGGGCAAGTGCGTACATTGTCAAACGCAGCTTTGATCAGAGCAATTTGTTGGAAGTTATTAAAAAACTCATTTAATCAGGCAGGGTTATTTTTATGATAAGGGTCCTTATTACAGAAGATTCACCCGTGATCAGAGGTTATCTTGAATACATTCTAAATTCTGATCCGGACATTGAAGTAGTGGGAACAGCAAAAGACGGAAGTGAAGCAGTAGAAATGGTAGCTGCAAACAAACCCGATGTGGTTACCATGGACATTCATATGCCAAAGATGGACGGTTTTGAAGCTACCAGAAAGATCATGGAAACAAATCCTGTACCCATTGTAATAGTAAGTGCAAGCTGGAATCCCGACGAAGTTGACAAGACATTTCGCACGATGGAAGCAGGCGCTGTTGCTGCACTGGAAAAACCAAGAGGAATAGGTCACCCCGAATCTGAAACCTCTGTAAAAGAGCTTATCCAAACAGTAAAATTGATGTCGGAAGTAAGGGTAGTGAGACGCTGGGCGAGTCTCAGAAAAATGAAACTGGCTCCAGAACCCATTAAGGAAGAGAGACCTGAGCCAAAAATTTCAGATTTAGACATTAAACTCGTCGCTATCGGTGCATCCACTGGCGGCCCCCTCGTATTACAGAATATTCTTTCACGCTTACCTGAAAATTTCCCTGTTCCTGTCACAATTGTACAGCACATTGCTCCTGGTTTCCTCCCCGGGTTGGGAGACTGGCTCAACAAAACCACTAACTTCCCCGTTCAGATAGCTGCCAAGGGTAAACATCTGTTACCGGGCAATGCGTATCTTGCTCCTGATGGTTCTCAGATGGGAGTAGACAAAACCTGCCGTGTTGTACTTGGTACCAAAAAACCTGAACACAATCTTTGCCCTTCTGTTTCCTATTTTTTCCGTTCTGTTGCTAATAATCTCGGGGGGAAAAGTATTGGCGTTTTACTCACTGGTATGGGAAAAGACGGTGCCGAGGAACTAAAATTGTTAAGAGAAAAAGGCGGTCTCACTATTGCACAGGATAAAGAAAGCTCTGTAGTTCATGGTATGCCGGGTGAAGCCATAAAACTTGGCGCCGCAAAGTATGTCCTTCCACCAGATAAAATTGCAGAAAAACTAAAAAGTTTAACAATAAAGAAAAAATAAAAAAAGGAAATTTTGTCATGGGAGATCAGAACAAATCTCTAAACATGGGTATCGAAATTTTAATTGTTGAGGATAGCCCTACCCAGGCAATGCATCTTAAACACATTCTGGAACAGCAGAGTTACAGTGTAACAGTTGCACGCAACGGCAAGAATGCACTTGAACTAATGAGAAAGCATAAGCCCACTATTGTAATCAGCGATATTTTGATGCCAGAGATGGATGGTTATGAACTCTGCCGCCAGATCAGAGCTGACGAAAATCTTAAATATGTACCTGTTATCCTTTTGACCCAGCTTGTTGACCCGAGAGATGTGATCCGCGGTTTGCTTTCTGGAGCAGATAATTTTGTAACAAAGCCGTACAGTGAGCAATTCCTTATCTCCAGGATCCAGTACATTCTTGCAAACCAGGAATTGAGAAAAAATTCCATCACAGAGATGGGAATTGAGATATTTTTTGCAGGACAGAAACACTTCATCACTTCTGACCGTATGCAAATTCTCGATCTTCTTTTTTCTACTTTTGAGAATGCTGTACAGAGGAGCCAGGAACTTGAAGCAGCCAACAAAGAATTGAGAAAAGCCCTGGAAACCATTGAGACTATTAACGAAGTATCAGAAAAATTGAACAGAATGTTAATGCCTGAGGACGTAGCAGAAGCTGTCGCAGTAGGTGTAAAAAAACTTATAGATTACGACGATTGCAGAGTATATCGCATTGATGATGAAGAACGTTTTCTGATACCTGTTTACTGTGGAAAAGATCGAATCGCGGGAGAAAATGACGGGACCGCCGAAGCTCTAAAATTAAAGGTCGGCACAGGAATTACCGGATGGGTCTACACTAAAGGCCAGCCCGAGATGATAGGTGATGTATCGAAACATCCAAAAGCAGACTATTCTCCTGGAGTAAAACCGAAAGATGAATCGATGTTAGCCGTACCCATGCAGTACGAAAACAAAACACTTGGAGTCATCGTTCTCTTAAAGTCTGGTCTTCACCAATTCACAGAAGCTCACATGCGTACTCTAACGATCCTGGCTGGACAGGCAGCAGTAGCAATGGAAAACGCCCGCCTTCTCCAGGAAGAAAGAAGACGCACCAGTCAGCTCTCTCTGATCAATGAAATATCAAAAAAAGCTGTCTCCACACTTGATATTGGAGAACTCTGCACTCTTGTTGTTGACTATCTTGGAAGTGAGTTCCAAAATACCCACGTTATCCTGATGCTAATGGATGAAGCAAAAGAAAAATTGTTCCTCCAGGCACAGTCTGGTCTTTACAAGAAACAAATTTCTTCCTCACAAAATAACATAAGCCAGGGGATAGTAGGAAAAGCCGCTGCCACAGGAGAAGCTATCCTGATTGATAATGCAAATGACTATCCCGATTATAAGATTGTGATCCCGGAAGTTCAGTCGGAATTAGCTGTGCCAATAAAAAAGGGCAAGAAACTATTAGGCGTTCTCGGCATGATGAGCAGCAAACCGTACAACTTTGACGGAAAAGATCTTGCCATGATGAAAATGCTCGCTGATCAGATTGCCATGGCCATGGAAAATGCTCGTCTTTACGCAAGCGAGAAAGAAAGTAAAGAGTTTGCCCAGAGGGCCAGCCGTGCCAAGAGTGAGTTTCTTGCCAACATGAGCCACGAAATTCGTACACCCATGAACAGCATTATTGGTTTCTCTGATCTTCTGCTTCAGGAAAACCTTTCGAATGACCAGGCTGATTTTGTTCAGACAATCAAGTTAAATGGAGAAGCACTGCTGGGAATTATTAACCAGATTCTCGATCTCTCCAAGGTTGAAACCGGAAGGATGGAAGTGGATAACATTGAGTTTGACCTTCAGGAACTGGTGGAAAGCATCTCTCACCTTATACGCCCCAGGGTTCTGGATAAGGGATTGACCTTTGAAGTCGTAACAAAACCTGAGGGACTCTACTACATCGATTCGGACCAACTGAAAATCAGACAAATTTTAGTAAATATTCTGGGTAATGCTGTAAAGTTCACTGAGGAAGGAAAAATAAAATTAGAAGTCCTTGTGGAAAAGGCCGATGGAGAAAAGGAAGTTCTCACTGCACATGTATCTGATACAGGCATAGGTATTCCCCCGGAAAAAGGCAACTCTATTTTTGAATCCTTTACTCAAGCTGATCCATCAATGACAAGACGGTTCGGAGGAACAGGTCTGGGGCTTACTTTAAGTAAACAGATAGCAGAACTGTTGGGAGGTAAAATCTGGTTTGAGTCAGAAGTGGATAAAGGAAGCACTTTTTCTTTTTCTTTGCCTGTTAAAGTTCTATCTGGAAAGAAGAAAACTTTACCCATTAAAGAAGTAATAAAAGGTACAGGAATGCAGCGGGAGATCTTTCAGCAGGTAAAAAGCAAAGTTAGTAAAACAGGAGGAGAAAAGAGAAAACAAAGATCACCCATGGTTCTTCTCATTGAGAATAACGGTGGCGCATTGGATCTGTTGCGGCGATACTCAGAAAAGGATGGTTATGAAGTGCTGTGCAGTACCACTGGAGAGGACGGTGTGCTCAAAGCTAAGTTTTACCGTCCTGATGCTGTTATTCTTGAAATCCTTTTACCAGGGAAAATGGACGGATGGGAAGTGCTTAGAACTTTGAAATCGAGTAAGCTGACTAAAGACATTCCTGTAATTGTCTGCTCTGTTCTCTCTAATCAAAAGAAGGCCTTCAGTCTTGGAGCAGTGGAATACATTGAAAAACCTGCTCACGAAAAGGAGCTTCTCGCGACACTGCATAAATCTGTGGGCATTCCTTCGGGTAAGAAAGAAGAAGTTATCGTAGTAGACGATGATAGAACAGTACTGATTCTATTCGAGAAGCTGCTTTCCAGACAGGGTGCGGCAGTAAAAACATTTGATAATGGTAAAGATGCCATTGCATATCTTGAAGGCGATAGGAAAATTGCTTTTATGATTTTAGATCTTCTTATGCCAGGAGTTGATGGATTCGAGGTCCTTGAGAAAATGAAAACTCTGGATAGTACCAGAGATATTCCTGTGGTTATATATACCGGGAAAAAACTTACGGCAAAAGACAGGTCACGGTTGAGCCGTCGTTATGCACTGCTTCTGGAAAAAACTCATGAAACCCCTGAGACACTGCTTGCGCAACTAAACAAACTCATTTCTTATAAAGCTGAAAAGAAAGAAAAGGAGAAAAAAGAAAACGCACCAACATTAGAAGGCAGAATTCTCCTTGCAGAAGACGACCCTTCAGGACAAAAACTTATGCACCACCTTCTCAACCGTCTGGGTTATTACGTTGATCTGGCAGGAAACGGGAAAGAAGTGCTGAAGAAGTTGAAGGAAAACCCGTACGATATTATACTTATGGACATGGAAATGCCTGTGATGGACGGATTTATGGCAACACGAGAGATTAGAAAAATGGAGGCTTATAAAGATCTACCAATTATTGCATTGACAGCACATGCTATGAAAGAACATCGAGAAAAGACCCTAAAAGTCGGCTGCACTGATTACATTTCCAAGCCAGTGAATAGAGAAAAACTCGACGATTTACTACGCCGTTATCTTAAGAAAGAAGAGAAAAAAGAAACAGTTGTTGAGAAAGACCAGGAAGACGAACTTATGGCTGAACTGACCAGTTTTTTCGTTTCTGACCTGGGACAGCGCATAGAGCAATTCAATGAGGATATCATCAAACAAAATCAGCCCGAAGTGACCCGCTTTGGACATTCATTAAAGGGAACTGCCGGATCATACGGTTTCCCAAAGTTCTCTAAACTGGGAGCAGAAATTGAAAAAGCAGGGGAAGCTGGGGAATGGAAGAAAATAGAGACACTGCAGAAACGTATTGTCGAAGAATACAAACTTCTTGGAGAAAAACATGAAGCCTGAGAATATGACAATCTTAACCGTTGATGATACCCCGGCTAATATTCGACTTCTCACTCACTATTTAGAGAAACAGGGGTACCAGGTTATTACTGCAGAAGACGGATTTGAAGGATTCAAAGCCGCTATTCAGTATCATCCCGACCTTGTGCTTTTAGATGTAATGATGCCGGATACTGATGGATATGAAGTTTGTGAGCTTTTGAAAGCGGAAGAAGAAACCAAAGATATACCCGTTGTCTTTCTTACAGCAAAAACAGAGGTCGAAGATAGAATAAAAGGATTCGAACTCGGTGCAGTAGACTATATAACTAAACCTTTTAACCTGACAGAAATCTCAACCAGAGTGGAAACGCAGCTTAAGTTAAAAACCCTTCAGGAGACGAATCTTCACTATCACAAACTCTGGACTAAACTCCAGAGTTTAGCTAATATGGGAATAGTGGGCGATGCTGTGGTCAGTTCTTCTGCTCGCGTACTGCACGAACTCCAGAAAAAGCTTGAGAACATACAAAAAAAAGTGGGAACGGATCAGCCTGTCCGGAAGGCAATAACCGCTGTTTTTAAACTTATAGGAAA
>CAZPNF010000030.1:0-10671 GCA_964587715.1 uncultured bacterium
AATATCTCTTTGACCAAAGCCTGAACTTTTGGAACACGAGTCATACCACCAACCAGAACTACTTCATTTATGTCCGAAGCTGTAAGACCTGCATCTTTCAAAGCAATGTGGCATGGTTCAATGGTTCGTGCAAAAAGATCATCACAGAGTTGTTCAAGCTTTGCCCTGGTCAACGTCATATTTAGATGTTTCGGGCCTGCATCCGTAGCTGTAATGAACGGCAAATTGATTTCGGTCTGAGTTGTTGTAGAAAGTTCCATTTTTGCTTTCTCGGCAGCTTCTCTTAATCTCTGAAGTGCCATAGGATCCTTGGAAAGATCCACTCCCTCAGCCTTTTTAAATTCCTTCACCAGCCAATCAATAATCCGTTGATCAAAGTCATCTCCTCCAAGATGAGTATCACCGTTAGTAGATTTTACTTCAAAAACTCCTTCACCTAACTCGAGAATGGAGATATCAAAAGTTCCACCACCTAAGTCGTAGACAGCAATTTTCTCGTTTTTCTTCTTATCCAGACCGTAGGTCAGGGAAGCAGCTGTAGGTTCGTTTATAATTCGTTTTACCTCAAGACCTGCAATAAGTCCAGCCTCTTTGGTTGCCTGCCGCTGGCTGTCGTTAAAATATGCCGGCACAGTAATAACTGCTTCAGTAACCTTTTGTCCTAAATAATCTTCGGCTGTCTGTTTCATTTTTTGAAGAATCATAGCCGAAATTTCAGGGGGAGAATACTCCTTGTCTTTGATTTTAACCCTGGCCACATTGTTCTTCCCGCGAACTACTTTGTAGGGAACTTCACCGATTTCTCGCTCTACTTCATCGTACATCCGCCCCATAAATCGCTTAATAGAAAAAACCGTATTTTCAGGGTTAGTAACTGCCTGTCTCTTTGCAGGTGCTCCCACTAATCTTTCACCGGTTTTAGTAAAAGCAACCTTAGAAGGCGTTGTTCGAGCCCCTTCCGCATTGGGAATGACCACAGGCTCTCCTCCTTCCAAAACTGCTACACAGGAATTAGTCGTTCCCAAATCAATTCCAATAATCTTTCCCATAGTTTGTTACCTCCATATTTATTTAACTTTTTTTCAAAGAATCATTCTTTTTCTTGTTAGTTTCTTTCTTTTTTAAATCCTCCTTATGGCTATCATCTTTTTTAACAGTTTTCTTTGTCTTTTCTTTTCTCTTGTAATCAGTTTCGTAAAATCCCGAACCTTTGAAAATCAAACCCACTCCACTACTGATTAATCTTTTAACGGGTCCTTTACAAACGGGACATTCTTTCAGCGGTTCATCTGTAATTGATTGGAATGCTTCAAAAACATGACCGCACTTTTGGCACTGATACTCATACGTCGGCATATATCTTTCCTTTCATTAACTGTAACGAGCCATGAGCTCTTTTTCTTCTTCAGAGGGATTCTCAGGAATCTTTACCCGCACTTTCACATACTGGTTTCCTCGCCTGCCATTCTGCTCAACACCCATACCAGTCAATCTGAAGATTGAACCATCTGTTGTCCCGGGTGGGATCTTGAGTTGAACTTTTTTACCAGTAGCTGTTTTTACTCTTACAGTAGCTCCATAAACAGCCTGCTTGAGGGTTAAAATCACCTCACACTCAATATCATTTCCCCTTCGTTTAAAAAAGTGATGCGGCTGGACTCGAACCGTTATCAGCATATCACCAGCCGGTCCACCTGCAATACCCGGTTCTCCCTGCCCTTTCAAGCGAATTTGTTTTCCATCCATTATACCTGCCGGTATTTTCACAGAATAGGTTTGCTTAGCCCTTACCCGGCCTGTACCATGGCATCTATCACATGGGTTGGTAATAATCTGACCTCTTCCGTAGCATCTGGGGCAGGGTCGGCTGACAGCAAACCCTCCCTGAGCAATGGTTACCATTCCTGTCCCCCCACACTCGGGACAGGTTTGTACCTTAGATCCGGGCTTAGCTCCACCACCATTGCAAACAGGGCAGACTTTTTCTTTTTCAATGGAAAAGGTTGTTTTCCCGCCTGATATGCTTAGTTCAAAAGGAACAGAAACCTCTACATAAAGATCCTTCCCCTTTTTTGGTCCGTACCGTTTTTGGCGAAACCTCTCGCCCATATCAAAAAATTGAGAAAAAATATCTCCTAACCCACCGAAGGAATCAAACCCTCCAGCCGAAAATCCACCTTGACCAGGCCTATGCCGCGCTTTTCTAAACCCTCCAAAATCGAAATTTCCAAAATCAGATTCCTGTCCGCTGCTAAATCCATATTTCCTCATCTGATCGTATTTTTGCCGTTTTTGAGGATTACTCAAAACTTCGTAGGCTTCTGAAATATCTTTAAACTTTTCTTCGGCCTGTTTATTTCCTGGATTTGCATCAGGATGGTATTGTTTAGCCAGCCGCCGATAAGCACTTTTTATCTCATCTTGATTGGCTCCTTCACTCACTCCAAGAATTTTATAATAGTCCTTAGCCCCCATTTTTAGAAATCACTCACCCTTTTTAATTTTCCTACTTTCACTCGACTCGGCCGCAGAAGCTTCCCACCAAACCGATAACCCTTCTGCCATTCTTCCAATACCAAATCTTCTTGCTCTGCATTTACTTCTTCGACTCCAACTGCTTCGTGAAAGTTCGGATCAAATTTTTTCCCAACAGTGCGGACCTTTTCTAATCCCTCCTCAGTGAGAATCTTAAGCAGATTCTGGTAAATTAACTCAACTGCATCACAGTTACACTCGCCCTGTTTTTGGTAATGATTTAGCATCCGCTCAAGATCATCCAGAACGGGAAGCAATTTCAAAACAAGTTCTCCCTTGGCTGTTGAAAAAAGTTCTTCGCGTTCCTTATCAACTCGCTTTTTATAATTACTGAACTCGGACTGCAATCGCTGGAGATGCTTAAGATACTCTGCCGCAAGAGTTTTATAATCAACATTTGCCTCGTTCTGGTCAAGTTCCTTTTCCCTGTTGTCTTTCTCTCCCCCATATGAAACAGGGACTACTATTTCTCTTTCTCTATCTATTTTCTTTTTCTCCTACATAATTTTACAAGTATGGGTATTTGGTGACCTGATTCCTGATAATCCGCCCTTCTACTCTTTTTGGTAAACCTGCTGATAAACGAATCATCCCAATCGCAAACTCAAGTGTCCGCTCTTCTAATTTTCTGGCAAATGTTTTGTTATTCAACTTTAGACACTTTAGCTCACTTTAGTTCACAGTAATGGCGATTTCTTTAGGTTTAGCCTCTTCTACCTTTGGAAGAGTAACAGTCAAAACACCATCTTTGTAACTTGCCTTTACTTTATCAGCCTGTACTGCGGCAGGAAGACTAAACGATCTCTGGAAAGACCCATACGATCTTTCGACCCGGTGGAAGTTTTTGTCTTGTTCTTCCTTCTCTTTTTTCTTCTCCCCGTTCAATGTCAAAACATTATCCTGGATGGAAATTTTAACATCGTTCTTCTTAATTCCCGGAATTTCAGCAACAACTTTAATTTCATCTTCTGTTTCAAAAATATCTACAACAGGAATCCATGGATAGGTGCCCCCTTCCATCTTTTCAGGAGCTCTTGTAAAATACTCACTAAAGAGACGATTCATTTCGTCTTGAATAGTAAGTAAATCTTTAAACGGGGTCCATCTGATCAGACTCATTTTAAACACCTCCTTTTAAAGTTTTTTAGAAATCAATCTTTATTGATTTCGCCCTGTGTAGAGCAACTTACATGCCAAACTCATATAGATGGTGATAATTCACTGTTATTCTTGCCTTTAACCTTTACAATGCTGACGAGCCCGCTTTTGTCATAGTGACACAATCACTGCCGTAATACTTAAATTGGGCTGTCAAAATGACACTTAACGGAGGACACAAAGAACGTTGAACAGATAATTACAGAAACCGTGTCTTTCAAAATTTCCTTGCATAGTTACCACAATTTTTGTATTTTTTTATATCACTGTACCTGGATAAAAAGGAAATTTCTTATGGAAAGAACCTTAATTGAATTGTTTCGTCGGAGTGTTCAGCAGTATCCTGACAATCCTATGATCTGGGAAAAACAGGATGGAGGATATCGATCTACTTCGTATCGTACTTCTTTCGAAATAGTTGCTGAAACTGCTGCCGGTCTTATCGAGATAGGTTTAAAAAAGGGAGATCGGATCGGCCTGCTTTCAGAAGGTCGAAACGATTGGGTTTTCTCAGAACTCGGGATCCTCTTTGCAGGAGGAATTAATGTCCCTCTTTCTGTGAAACTCAAAGAACCCGCCGAATTACGATTCCGTTTTACTCATTCAGGTTCTCGATATGCTATAGTATCGGGCAGAGAACTTGAGAAAATTACTGCTATCAAAAGAGATCTTCCAGAACTGGAAAAAATTATTGTTCTTGATCCATTTGAAATAAAAGACCCCGATCTCTTGCAAATGAGAGAAGTCAGAACAAAAGGCAAAGAATTTCTAAGAAGAAATCAGGATGTTTTTGAAAAACGCTGGAAATCTGTGAAAGAGAATGATCCTGCCAATATCTGCTACACATCTGGAACAACAGCAGATCCCAAGGGAATTGTCCTCAACCACAGAAACTATACTGCAAATGTGGAACAGGCAAGAGCTCTCTACGATATTCCAAAATTTTACATTTCTCTCCTTATCCTTCCATGGGATCATTCTTTTGCTCACACCTGTGGAATTTATACCCTGATGTCTGCAGGCGCCAGTATAGCATCAGTGGAAACAGGCAAAACGCTTATTGAAACTACAAAAAACATCGGTAAAAATATTAAAGAAATTAAACCACATTTTATTCTAAGTGTCCCTGCTCTTTCAGACAGCTTTAAGCGAAATATTGAACGAGGAATTGCAGCCAAAGGGGGGGAAATCGAGAAACTTTTCAAGAAAGGTTTGAAAGTAGCTTATGCCTATCAAGGAGATGGTTTTCGCAACGAAAAATGGCATGGCAATCGACTTCTTGTCCCCATTTATTCTTTGTTTGAAAAAACTGTTTTCTCGAAAATTCGTGAGGAGTTTGGGGGACGGTTGAAGTTCTTTGTAGGTGGCGGAGCGCTTTTAGATATTGAATATCAGCGTTTTTTTACTGCGATTGGAATTCCAATCTACCAGGGTTACGGACTTACTGAAGCTGCACCTGTCATTTCTGCCAATCATCCTGGAAGCCAGAAGATGGAAACTTCCGGTCCGGTAGTACCTGACCTAAACATCAAAATTTGTGACGAAGATGGCAACGCATTGACTAACGGCGAGAGGGGAGAAATAGTAGTTAAGGGTGAAAATGTAATGAAAGAATACTGGCGCAATCCTCAAGCTACCGCAAAAGCCCTCCGCGATGGCTGGCTTTTCACAGGGGATATGGGATATATTGACAATGAGGGGTATCTTGTTGTTCTGGGGCGATTCAAAAGTTTACTCATCGCAGATGACGGAGAAAAATTTAGCCCTGAAGGTATAGAAGAACATCTCATCAGCCATTGCCCCTACATCAATCAAATTATGCTTTATAACAACCAGAAACCATATACTACCGCACTCATTGTTCCCAATAAATCAGCTGTTCTATCCAAACTCAAAAAACAAGGCCTTACTCATAACAGCGAAGAAGGTCAGGAAATAATCATAGAACTTTTCGTGAGGGCTATAAAAAAATATAAGACAGATTCAAAGTTAAAATCACTCTTTCCCGGGAAATGGCTTCCTACCAGTTTTGCCATTCTGGGAGAACCATTTACAGAAACCAACCGTTTCTTGAACTCTACATTAAAAATGGTACGCTGGCGAATTGTGCAGTACTATAAAGATCGCATTAAATACATGTACACACCAGAAGGGAAAAATCCTTTCAATTCTCAGAACAAAACCATCATCAACCGAATGACTGAAGAAGAATAGAGAACCAGATTAGGTGATAGTTGTGGAAATTATTCCGCAACAAATAAACGCAATCCGTCATCTTAATGTGAAACACATGTTTTTCCCGCTCTACTACTCTTGCACTACGGAATTAACCCTTCAGGATTTCAGTAGTTATCTATGAAAGGCTAAAGCCTAAATTCAATTTTTCAAATCCTCCTTTCGCAAAGATTAACAAATTCTGTCTTTCTCGGACCCCGTCTTCTGATGGGGTGAAGAATATGGAGTGAAGTGAGATTCAGAAAAGGAATAAAAGGCTTACGCCTTAAATCCGGCGAAATATAGCGGAGTTAATCCGTAAGGATTTTACGGAGGAGCGGTAACGCAAGGTTTAGGATTCAATAATAATCCCTTGGCAAAGGGGGATGATAGGGGGATTCTGGCGAGAGAAGACCTCATATCCCACACGGTTTGTAACCCTGTGTCGTTCGTCTCAATAAAAATCGAGACTCACTCAGAACGACGGTTTTTGGTGATAAATCCCAAATTAATGGATAATGGATCGATTTATAGCTATTCTCGGTCATCTAAGATAGAATGTGGTTTGTGTACTGAACGTTGCTTATCCGTTAATTCGTGATAAATTGACAATTGAAAATAACACCCCCTGTTTTCCTTTGCTAAAAAGGATCATTCAATGTACCAGGGCTACCATATCTCTAACAGCCTGCTCCATACCAAGCCACAGAGCTCGAGACACGATCGCATGTCCAATGTTAATTTCCTCGATTCTCTCAATACCAGAAATTTCTGACACATTATAATAGTTCAATCCACGACTTGCTGCAACACCTAAGTCTAATTTGGAAGCTGCCAATACTACTGAAGAAATGTTTTCGAAAATATCAGCCCGTTCATTGAGATCCTCTGCAGCCGCGTATCTGCCCAGATGAAATTCAACATAATCCGCCCCTACCTTAGCTGCAGCTTTCACCTGATGAATGAGAGGTTCAATTAAAAGACTCACCACTATGTTCTGTGCTCTAATTTCATCAACCACTCGGCTTAACTTTTCTCCGTTCCCCAAAACATCCAGTCCCCCACCCTGAGTGGAGCCAGCCTTTTTGCCCGGAATTAACGTTATCATGTCAGGAGCCACAGAGAATACCAGAGTCAACAACTGATCCGTAGGAGAAATTTGGAGATTCAGATGCGTTTTCACCATTTCCTTAAGCATTCTTAAATCCCTCTCCGTTATATAACGAAGTTCTTCGTTGAGAGTACATACGATCCCATCAGCACCACCCATCTCAGCAAAAATGGCTGCTGTTACCGGATCGGGCTCAGCACCCTTCCCAATTGTACGTAAAACTGCAACCTCTTC
This sequence comes from uncultured bacterium, assembly GCA_964587715.1. Taxonomy (GTDB): domain Bacteria; phylum Zhuqueibacterota; class QNDG01; order QNDG01; family DSAB01; genus CAYYPT01. The sequence continues at coordinate 7,253 of CAZPNF010000030.1, forward strand.
AATTTTAACACCTAACCTTGCCATTGCTATTCCTCTTTATTTAATCTTATCTTCTACCTCACAACTTCAGACAAACGAACAAATCTAAAACCCTTTGCCTGAATTTTTGGTATTTCTTTCCTTAAAACTTTTAGTGTAAGTGGATGACAGTGCCCAATACCGATGGAAAAACTATTGATCGTGGACTTTCTGGCAAGTTCCCACAATCTTTTCTTAATAAGATCTTCCCTCAGATCAACGTCAAAAAAAACATCTCTCTTACCACACCTCAACCCAAGTTCTCTGGCCACATCATAAGCAATAGTCGAAGCAGTTGTACGACTGTCAATAAAATAAAGCCCCCTTGCCTTGACCTCTTCTAAAAGATTTCTCATTACCCGGCGGTCAGCCGTCGCTTTCGATCCCATGTGATTATTTACACCTACAGCACCAGGGACATCATTCAGAGAACGTTGAAAAACTTCCCGTATTTTCTTTCGGTCCATTCCTGTCAGTACAATGTATCCATCGCCATGATAGGGATGATTCAGAGGCTCCATTGGAAGATGAAGAATAACTTCGCATCCTCTTCGCTTCATCTCACGAGCTACTGTAGAACTCATTTCTCTTCCCGGAATAACAGAGATTGTAATATCTGCTCCCAGATTAAGAAAAGAGGCAACAAACCCATTCCAGTGATCTCCAAAATCATCTATGAGAAGGGCAATCTTCCCTTGTTCTTGCTGGACGTTTTTGGACTGGTCAAGGTTAACCACAAAAAAACAGGAATCCTGCCAACCAATATGCAGCGACACACGTCCTGACAGAGGATTGCTTTTAGCAAACAGTATGTGAGCACCAATTTCGTTAAGCCTTTCTTGAATAGCAAGATGAAGAGAAGGAACAGGCAAATCAACAGGTACAGTTACCTGCCATGTCTCTTTTGATATCTTCTGAGCATTTACAGGATTCCACGAAAGGCGATACGTGTTGAGAACCTTCTGCAAAACATTTTGCAGTTCATTGATAGAATGATAATTCGCAGCCACAGGGGCGGCCGGCTTAGAATTATCCTTTTTCTGGAGATAATTACGTACCTCTACCATCAACAGAATCAAGAGTGCTGCCGTCAGCAGTGGAAGCCAAAAAGTCTGTAAGATACTGCTTCTATTTCTATTCTTTTGAACTGTTTTCCTCATCCACCTAACGCTGCCTTAAGAAAACTCCATGAGGAAGATTTAGCCAAACCATTATCTATCCAGCGATAAATAGACCATTCTCCTCGCTGATCTGGAGCAAGCCAATACTCCACCTGTCCTTCGTAAACCCTGGGTAAATTTGATTGAGTATGATGAAATTCCAGTCTGTATTTTCTGACAAAAACAGCGCTGTCCGACGCAACGACTTCTTTGATTTCTTCAGTAAAATTTAGAGAGCTAATCGAATCAGTTGGTACCAATGAAAAAGCCTGCCTGATAACTGCCTCTTCTTTATCCCTGTTCCAGTTTTTAAAAAGTTCGGGGTAATCAGCGGCAACCTTAGGATCAGGATCAAAACGAAATATCTTATTGCTGAAGGAAGAATTAACTATACACCGGATGTAGTTTTCTACATTTCTTTCGAAAATTGCATTCTCAAGATTAAGAAAAACTTGACCAGGATTGAGTGGGGGTATCCAGCTGGACTGAGAGGCTATTGGTGGCTCTGGCTCCCGAGTAGAAAAGATAGATTTACAGGCTAAAAACAGTAAAAATATCCAGACAATATATCTCCGCCGAATCTTCATCTTTTTGGCTCATCTCTTGTTCTATTCTTACCCCGATTCTGTGTAAGAATGTAGCAAACAGTATGTTTTTAATCAACCTCTTTTTTTGCCAGCGACAGTGTTTTTCCTTTCTCATGTGCAGCTGAATGCGTGCAACCACTCTTCCCTCTTCCAGTGTATACATAATATCCCTCAGGGAAAGAAAAATGTCCCAAACGCCAAATAAAAAAGCGTCCAGCCAGTTTTACCGCTGGACGCTCAATCACCTCTTGAGTCAAGAATGAAACTCCTTCTTCTTAGTCTGAATAACTCACCGAATAGACACAAAGAACACCGAGACTAAACAGAGAAAAATACAAAATCATTAAAATCATCCACTCTACGTCTTTTCGGCTTCTTCTTTTTTCTCTTCTTCTACCTTTTCTTCCTCTTCTTCTTCCTCTTCTTCCTTATCCTTTCTCTCCAGAAGATTCTCATCATCCTTCTTCTTCTTCAGAATAAGAAAGATTATACTGTTGCCCACGTTGAAAATAGCTAAGGGATACGAAAGAATAAATCCACCAATAAGGACCAAAAAGATAGCAAATATCCAGGCAGAAATAGTCATTACTACAGGAAGAGAAATAGCAGTAATATCCCGGGTGAAAAAGAAATAAGAAGCATAGTCTCCTAAAATAGCTCTCGACCACGCAACAGCAGGATAAATCCAGTTTTGAAGAAGATAAGAAGCTGCATAAGAAAGATTCGCATACTTATCTCCCATACCCCAGACCAGGATAGTTGTCATTAAACCCCAGGCTTTTTTAGCAAAGAAAGCAAAAGTACCAAATCCTACTATAGTAACAGCTCCTAACAAAACCTCATATACAATAAGCCTCCATGGCTGACTGTATAGAGTAGAAAAACTCTGGAAGATCCCCTCAAAAGCATCATCATCTGTTGTTGCTAAAACTGCCGGTGTCAAAAGTAGAGAGGTACCTAACGCCAGAATTACAAAAACCAGGAAAAGAGAAGCCATGAACCAGACAATTGCAAAGAGTGAAACTCCCAGTTCCCCCACATATGGAATACGCCCTAACAGTCCCACAACAACACCACCTAAACCAGTAAAAAATGCAATGGCAAAGATAGCAATCGGTGTGGATATAACAGAACCGCCCTTCTTTTTCAGGGCAAAAGTAAAGGCTTCTTTCCATGTGTAGAATGTATTACCTTTGAGATTCATGTAAGCAGCTCTGGCAACACCTGTGCTTGTAACTAACCACGCGAACAAGAGAAAAAAAGCACCCAGAGCAAATATGATCCAACTATACCAGGGAAGATGAAAACCTACAACATTGGGGAAGAAACCGAAGCGCGACCAGAGAGTTCCAAAATTCCTGCCTGCAGCGATCAGGCTTAAATAGGTCAAAACAATGTAACCCAGGTATCCAGAGAACAGGCCAATGAATTGAATCCAGAGGCGCTGGAAACTGAACGCCACCCTGGCAGCTCTGAAAACATCCCGATAGTCAAACCGCATTGAAACCATTCACCTACCTCCTTTGATAATAAATTTTACTATTTTTACTTACTTGGAAGAATCTTGTACATCCCTGTCCCACATTTTGCGCATTTTCCTTTCAGGGCAGGACGCCCATTTTTCATCTTAACTTTCACCACATCTACCATTTCG
>CAZPNF010000031.1:0-1822 GCA_964587715.1 uncultured bacterium
AGGGGGCTCTTACCCGCTCATTGAATACCTACGCTCAGAAGAACAACTTAGTTAAGAACGGAACAGTGGTTCTTTCTGGTGAGGATGTAAGGGAAGGACTCACTGCTGTGATTAGCGTTAAAGTACCTGATCCCCAATTTGAAGGTCAAACAAAGACAAAGCTCGGCAATAGTGAAGTGCGGGGGATAGTCGAATCTATTGTGGGAGAAGGGATATTGGAATTTTTAGAGCAGAATCCTCCCGCTGCCAAGAAAATTATACAGAAGGGAATCAGTGCTGCTAAATCCAGAGAGGCTGCACGGAAAGCCAGAGAACTTACAAGGCGCAAATCTGCTCTGGAGAGCAGTACTCTTCCAGGGAAATTGGCAGACTGCTCTATAAAGGACCCTGAACTGTGTGAGATATACCTTGTGGAGGGAGACTCAGCAGGAGGCTCAGCAAAACAGGGAAGAGATCGTCAATTTCAGGCCATTCTTCCCCTGCGAGGGAAGATTCTCAATGTTGAGAAAGCAAGTTTAGAGAAAATTCTGAGTAACGAGGAAATCAAAACAATGGTTACAGCTCTCGGAGCTGGAATTGGAGGTGAGGAATTTGATTCTTCAAAGCTCAGGTACGGAAAAGTAATTATTATGACTGACGCTGATGTTGATGGTTCTCACATTAGAACACTACTATTGACCTTCTTTTTCCGCTACATGAGGGAACTTATTGAAAGGGGCCATATTTATATTGCTCAACCCCCTCTCTATCGTCTAAAAAGGAGAAATCAGGAATTTTATGCTTTCAACGATGAAGAGAGAGAAGGGATTCTTACCCGACTTGGGAAAGATGGAACAAGCGTTCAGAGGTACAAAGGGCTTGGGGAGATGAATCCTGAACAATTGTGGAAGACAACAATGGATCCTGAGAAACGAACTGTCCTTAAGGTTACTATTGATGATGCTGTAGAGGCAGACCACATTTTTTCTGTTCTCATGGGAGGAAAGGTAGAGCCGAGGAGGGAATTTATAGAAAAGAATGCCCAGTACGTTCGGAATCTGGATGTGTAGATCAAGTTTTTCTCTGCCCTGCCTTACAGAGGTTGAGCCTCTGCAGAACAAAAATTTGGGAGTAAAATTTAGTGGAATGGTTCAAGCTAATAATTGAATTAATACAAATAATCATTTGGCCTTTGACAGTTTTGATCATATTGCGATATAGACATGAAATATTTGGATTAATTGCAAAGAATCTAAAAACATTCAAATATGGTAGCGCTGAGTTTGATCTAACAAAAGATTTATCTGTAATTGAAGAAACAATTGAAAAGTCAACTGAATTAAAAAAAATCACTGTACCTCAACTAATCCATCATTTTACACCAAAAGATCCTCATTTGATCATTGCACAAATCAGGATAAATTTTGAAAATGAATTATTTAAATTATATCGAGTAGCCCTTTCAGAATATCGTGAATTTAAAACATATAATCTTGGGAATTATCTACGAGAAATGCGTATAGTAAAAATATTAGGTGAAGATATTGTAACTATCGCTAAAGAATTTATACAATTATCTAATAAGATTGTACATGGAGTGGAATTATCAAATGAAGTTATTGAAAGAGTTACTGCTATTGGAATAACTCTGAATACGGAAATACATTTTAAAAGGAAAGTATATGAATTGGTTGACGACTTCAAAGGTAATGGCTTATGGCACATGCATTTTCATTTAGAAAAAGAAAATCAAAAATACTATTTTTATTCAGCAGTTACTGCCTCTTTACCAGAATTTGATTATAGTTATGAAATATATCATGAAGCTGCAAAGAAATATACA
>CAZPNF010000031.1:1832-10515 GCA_964587715.1 uncultured bacterium
TTTTGAATTTATCAGAATTTATTATTGCCCTTGAACACAGAGAAAGAGAATTATTCAGATTATTAAACTCACACAGCCAGATATGGAGTGATTTTGAAAAAGCTAATGAATGGCAATGGCCAAAAGAATGGGGTAATTTGGGTTGGACTGGTCCCATAATTCGTGATAGATTAAGCACAAATAGAGTAAGAGACGAATTAATGCAAACTCAAACGGCTTTAAACCATTATAGGTCTAAGCTTATTTTATCAAATAACTTAGAAAAGGTATAACCCATGTTTGGTGACGGACGAGCCTGTCACATTTCGTTCATTTCAATTCGACTTCGGACGGCTGCCGCCGACAGGGACGCGCTTCATTGCATGTGGAAATTTGCCGGACCGCTGGAATCATTTTCAATGAGGCATTTGGACAGTACCGGTTAGGCGCGCCTGTGAAACTAATGTTATACAAATAAATGTAAAAAGAATGTAGCAATTTAATAAATTTTTCTTATCTTCTAATAAAAAAGTAATATTCTGAAATTGGAGATTTTAATTATGGATTTGTTTACTAATGTTTATTTAGGAGATAGTAGAGAAGTACTTACCAAAATACCAGATAATTCTGTGGATTTAATTTTTACATCACCTCCTTATGCTGATAGAAGAAGAAATACTTATGGTGGTATACATCCTAACAAATATGTTGAATGGTTCTTGCCAGTTTCAAATGAATTATTAAGAGTGTTAAAACCAACAGGAACATTTATTTTAAACATAAAAGAAAAAGCAATAGATGGAGAACGACATACTTATGTAATAGAATTGATTCTTGAAATGAGAAAACAAGGTTGGTTGTGGACTGAAGAATTCATTTGGCATAAAAAGAACTCATATCCAGGTAAATGGCCAAATAGGTTTAGAGATGCATGGGAAAGATTGTTACAATTCAATAAAAATAAAAAATTTAATATGTATCAAGAAAGAGTAATGGTACCAGTTGGAAAATGGTCCGAGAATAGGCTCAAGAATTTGAGCGAAACAGATAAAAGAAGGGATATTTCAAAAGTAGGTAGCGGCTTTGGTAAAAATATTTCAAATTGGCTTGATCGTGATTTGGTCTATCCCGATAACGTCTTGCATTTAGCCACTGAATGTAATAATAAAAATCATAGTGCTGCTTTCCCTGATGCATTGCCTGAATGGTTCATTAAATTATTTACAAACGAAGGTGATACTGTTTTAGATCCTTTTATGGGCTCTGGTACAACAATAGTAGTTGCTAAAAGGATGGGGAGAAGCTCCATTGGAATAGATATAGTACCAGAATTTGTTGAGATGGTAAAATCAAAATTAGAACCCTATAAAAATACACTATTTGAAAAGAGAAATGCTTATGAATCTGCTGAACTTGAATGATGTAGTAAAGTATGTTGAAAATAATATCGGTACTTTTCATACAAAAAGGTTAAAGAGTCTTGAAAATTTAAAATTAGAGCAAATTCTTAAACGTAAAAATCCGTATCTTTTTAAAGCTAAAAATATTTTAACTGCTCAAGATTTAGTAAAAACTCTATTAGATGCCCATTTATCTTCCCAAGAAGAAACAATTTTCGGAGATTTTCTTGAAGGATTAGCTATATTTATTAATTACAAGGTTTATAGTGGTTATAAATCTGCTGCAGAAGGTATTGATTTGGAATTCGAAAAAGAAGGGATAAAATATATTGTTTCGATAAAGTCTGGGCCTAACTGGGGGAACAGCAGTCAGATTAGGAGAATGGTCGATAATTTCAAAAAAGCGAAAAGAATCCTACGTACAAGTAATTCTAAGATGCATATTATTGCAGTAAATGGGTGTTGCTATGGAAGAGACAACAAACCAGATAAAGGTGAATATCAAAAGCTATGCGGACAAAAATTTTGGACATTCATTTCAGGAAGTGATTTATTATATACTGATATTATTGAACCATTAGGACATAAAGCTAAAAAAAAGAATGAAGAATTTTTGGAACAATATTCTCAGATATTGAACAAGGTTACTCTTGAATTTGGCAATAAATTTTGTGTGGATGGAAAAATAAATTGGGAAAAATTAGTGCAAGTTAATTCGTCCATTAAACCTATGAAATTTAAAATCTGAAAGATAGTTAAAAAATTTTGTATAACAAAAAAATTAAGCTGTCTGGAACAGCGATGTGCGAATTTGAATGGGCGGTGTTGTGCAAAACATATTTTAAAATTCTAAAATACTGCTCGTCGCATGTTCCAACAGCTTATTTTCACGTTAGTGTATTGTTAGAATTCATGAAAGATTTTCCTGCTTCGGCAGGATATCCTGTCCTGCAGGACAAACAAAGTGCTTAGAATTTTACGCTGTAATAGGAGTGGATAATAATGTTTGTTTACCGTTTTAAAGTAGCTCTCAGATATGACAAGGAAATTTATAAAGAAAGTTGGTGAGTCACCCGAGCAATATCCAGACTATGATGAGGAATAAGATTTTGCCTGCGCGGTGAGGTATTTCTCTCCCGCCGAGTCTCCTGCCTCCTGGAAAAAGAAAGGTCGGACAAGACAAAAATCCTCTTGACAAATACGTATAAAATTTGTAAAATAGATACGTGTAAATTGGGGAGGCTTAGATGAATGTAAAGTTGACGCTTACTTTAGACAAAGAAATAATAGAACGAGCAAAAAGGTACGCAAAAAATAAGAACCAGAGTCTTTCTTCATTGGTTCAAGGTTATTTCAACTTTCTTTCAGAAAGAAAGCGACTCAACGATATTGAAATTTCTCAAAATGTAAAAGAATTGTCAGGTATTATTAAATTAAAAAAAGATATAAACATAAGCGAAGAATACAAGAAACATATATTGGAAAAGTATATATAATGCACAGAGTATTTATCGACACTGATATTATTTTAGATTTACTTACTGAACGAACACCCCACTATATACATGCTGCAAAGTTATTTACTCTTATGGACAAGGGTAAAGTGGAAGGTTTTACGTCGCCGATTGTATTTGCCAATATTCATTATATTCTTACAAAGTTAACATCTAAAGATTTTGCGTTACATAGTCTCCGCAAGCTTAAATCAATTATAAATATTTTACCTATAGATGAAAAGATAATTGAATTAGCCATTAATTCATCCTTTACTGATTTTGAAGATGCTATACAATATAATACAGCCAAAACCGGAGGTATTAATTTTTTAATCACTAGAAACAAAAAAGATTATAAGAAAAGTAAGATATCTATCTATACTGCTGAGGAGTATTTGAATATCTGGGTATCTAATCATGATTAAAAAGGTTGTAAAAAAGGCCAGGCTTGGGGAATTTTCAGAAGTTAAGGATAACCTTGCCTATTGGCTGTCGAAGGCGCCAGAGGAACGTGTCGCTGCAGTTGAGTTTTTGAGAAGAGAGCGTAATGGAAGTTCAGCCAGACTTCAGAGATCTGCTCGCGTTGTTCAACGCACACGAAGTTGATTACATGATAGTTGGTGCGCATGCGCTTGCATATCATACGCAAAGAAAGGATTAATATGGCAGAAAAAAGAGACAGAGTTATTCCAGTTTATATTGAAGAGGAGATGAAGAGTTCCTACATCGATTATTCGATGTCGGTTATTGTTTCCCGTGCGCTTCCCGATGTCAGAGATGGGTTAAAACCTGTCCACCGTCGTATTCTATACGGAATATATGAACTTGGTCTTTTTTCCAACCGCCCCCATCGGAAATCAGCCCGTATTGTAGGAGATGTACTTGGAAAATACCATCCACATGGAGATTCTGCTGTCTACGATGCAATGGTTCGTATGGTGCAGGACTTTTCACTCAGGTATCCATTGGTAGATGGACAGGGAAATTTTGGTTCTGTAGATGGTGATGCAGCCGCGGCAATGAGATACACTGAAGCCCGATTGACTCCGGTTGCTGAGGAGATGATTCAAGACATAGAGAAAAACACGGTAGCTTTTGTTCCAAATTTTGATGAATCCCTCCATGAGCCCACTGTACTTCCTTCACTTTTTCCCAACCTGCTTGTGAATGGAGGATCGGGCATTGCCGTTGGGATGGCGACGAATATACCTCCTCACAACCTCAGGGAGGTAATAGATGGTGTGGTGGCTCTCATTGAAGAGCCTGATCTTGGGATAGATTCTCTGAATAAAATTATTCTCGGACCGGATTTTCCAACAGGCGGCATTATCTATGGTAATTCAGGTATTCGAGAAGCATACGCCACAGGAAGGGGAAAGCTCACTGTAAGAGCCAGGGCAACCATTGAAACAGGTCGAGGAGGAGGACGGGAAGCCATTATTATTACAGAGATCCCCTACCAGGTTAATAAGGCTAATCTCATTACATCTATCGCACAACTTGTTAAAGAGAAAAAAATAGAAGGCATTTCAGATCTCCGGGATGAGTCCGACAGAGATGGAATGAGAATTGTGTTAGAGCTGAAGCGAGATGCCCGGGCCTACGTAGTTATGAACCAGCTTTACGTTCATACCCAGATGCAAACAACAATAGGAGCGATTCTTTTAGCATTGGTGGACGGACGTCCCCGGATTCTTACCCTGAAAGAAATCCTCCAGAAGTTCATTGATCACCGCCATGAAGTTATTCTTAGAAGGACCAGGTTTGATCTGGAAAAAGCTGAGAAAAGAGCCCACATCCTGGAAGGTTTGAAGATCGCTCTGGATCATATTGATGAAATCATCCAGCTTATTAAAAAGTCAAGAAATCCAGAAACAGCAAAGAATGGGCTGATGAAGCGATTCGGATTTTCAGATATTCAGGCAAAAGCTATTCTCGACATGAAACTCCAGCGATTGACAGGGCTGGAAAGAAAAAAGATCGAAGAGGAATACCTGAAAGTTATTAAGGAAATTGAGAGGCTGAGACTTATTCTTCAGAGCAGACCAAAACGTATGAACCTGATCAAGGAGGAACTTTTAAGAGTTAAAGAAAAATATGGTGATGACAGAAGGACAGAAATCGTATCAAGAACAGAGGAGTTCTCCATTGAGGACATAATTGCTGAGGAGGATATGGTGATTACTATATCGCACTCAGGTTACATTAAAAGATTTCCTGTTTCTGGTTACAGACGGCAGAATCGGGGTGGAAAAGGTGTGATTGGAGCAGATACAAGCCGAGAAGATTCTGTTGAACACCTCTTTATTGCTTCTACACACCAATACATTCTTTTTTTCACTGACTTAGGGAGATGTTACTGGCTGAAAGTTCATGAAATTCCCCAGGGGGGACGGGGTTCCCGGGGCAGAGCTATTGTCAATCTTATTTTTGTTAAGAAGGGGGAGAAAGTCACAGCAGTTGTTCCGGTTAAATCTTTCAGCGAAGAGAGATTTCTTTTCATGGCGACAAAAAAAGGAATGGTGAAGAAGACAAACCTTTCTGCTTTTGGCAATCCGAGAAAGGTTGGCATAAATGGTATTTCTCTCAGAGCGGAAGATAAACTTATTGGTGTAAAGCTGACAGACGGGAGTCAGGATATTGTATTGGGAACAAGAGAGGGGAAAGCAATTAGATTCCACGAGTCCAAGGTTAGACCTATGGGGCGAGTAGCTGCCGGAGTCAAGGGAATTTTTCTAGCAGGCGAGGACAAGGTTGTTGGAATGTTAGTCATCCGTCGGGAAGGAAGCATAATGGTTGTTACTGATAATGGTTACGGTAAGCGTACTTCTTTCTCAGAATACAGAGTAACAGCAAGAGGGGGTAGGGGTATTATCACCCTTCGAACAGGCCCAAGGGTAGGCAAGCTGATTGCTATTATGGAGGTACTGGATTCGGATGATCTTTTGCTTATTACAGCCAAGGGGTTGGTGATACGACAGAAAATTCGTGATATTAAAGTGATAGGAAGAGCCACTCAGGGAGTTAGGCTCGTCAGGCTTGGAGAAGGAGATCGTGTAGCAGATGTGGCAAGGGTAGTAAGAGAGGAGGTAGAATAGCCCTTGAAAAGAGGGTTCCAGCTTATTGACCATACTGCTGATGCAGGGATACGTGTTTGGGGACGCGGGTGGAAAGAAATTATAGAAGAAGCAGCCAGGGGAATGGTTTCCCTTATCGTAGATTTAACTGCAGTTTTGGCCAGAGAGGAGAAGACAATCCGGGTGGAAGGAGAAAATGGAGAGGAAATACTTCTCAATTGGCTGAGAGAGATTCTTTTTCTCATGGAACAGGAGGGAATGGTTTTCTCTAAATTCAAGGTGGAGGAGGACAATTTTTCCTACAAGAAGGTGGATAAATACTGGTTCTCTGGTAAATTAGTAGGTGAAAAAGTTGATCCCACAAGGCATGATATTTGCACAGAAATTAAGGCAGTAACACGCCACAACTTTTTTTTGAGAAAAAAGGGATTGTTGTGGGAAGCTGAAATTATTTTCGATCTGTAGAAAGGTAAAGCCTATGTGGGAAAATGAAACCATAGTTCTCCTCACCAGTTTAAAAAAGCGTATACTGGGAGGAAGAGAGCAAGTACGATTTGCAAAGATATCTGCCGACGATGCCCTGCCTAACTTTATCAAAACTCTTTTCAAAAAGCGTGTTGAGAATCTTATTGATAAGGAGTCGCCGTTCTCTGTTAATTCTACCCCGCACTTTGCTCTCAGCCAGAGCAATATAGAAAGACTGCAGAGCCGTTTTCTTGATGTCTTACTTGAAGCAGCTTCTTTTCAAGATAAAGAGATAGAGGAAATTCTCCGTGAGGCTCTGGTAACACGCCTGGACTATCTTGTAAAACCTGTGGATACTATGCGCAGAACACTCTTTGAGAAGAGGACAGAAGTGGACCTCTCTACAATGGATAGCATATTGGATCCTTTTAAAAAACATCTTCCCTATGCTGAGGAGCTTTTGAAAGAATGCCGTGGCCAGGGTAAATCTTCATTGAATAGAGAAGAGTATGGAAAGGTAGCCTCAAATTTGCTTCACCGCTTGACGGAAAAAGATCCTGTTAAAGTAGTCTTGCAGGATTTCACTGTGCTGACAGAGTTTCTCTCGGAGACAAAAGGGGAAGAAGTGACCAAAATAGAAGGATCCATGATCCAGGACTTTCTGGCAGGTCGGAACTTGTGGGGTTTCAGGAAGGCAGTAGAAGTGGAGATGAAGCTGGGAAGAGAAGATTTTGATTCGGCAGGCATGGAGGTAACCCTGAAACGTTATCTGGAACTAAAGGAAGGGTTTTCACAGAGCGAGGAGAAGAACATAGTAGAAGAGAGTGTAATAGAGCCGGAGATAGAGGAAAGTAAAGTAGAAGAAGTAAAACCTTTGGCAGGGACGGATGACTGGGATTTAGAAGAAGTATTGGGTGAGGAAACATTTACTTTAGGTGTTGAGGAAGAAAAGAAACCTTTAGCTGAGAAACCGAAGCAGAAACCCAAACCAATGCGGATTATCAGAAGGGAGCAGAAAAAGGAAGAGAAAGAGACCGAAACGTTGGAACCAGATAAGGCTTCTCCTGAGGTGAGGACTCAACGAAAAGAAGGTCTGAGAAGTCTTATAAATGGGAAAACAGAGAAGCTTTTTATTAAGAAACTCTTTGGTGGAAATGCTGAGGCATACGATGATCTTTTAGATAAACTAGATGAGGCGGAAAGTTGGCGGGTGGCCAAGATTCTTATTGATAATGAATTGTTCAAAAGAGACGTAGATCCTTTCTCCAGAGAGGCTATCAAAATGGTAGATTTGGTGTACAGTCGTTATTATCCGGAAGAAGGGGTAGGAGGAGAGAAATGAGGATTCTACTCAAAGGAGTTCTTGTTGTTTCTGTTATATTTTTTGGAGCACGGACCATTCTGGGAACAGTGAATGAGGAAAAGAAGGGCATTGTTACCTATGCAGACGGGCAGGTTAAGCGAAGGCCTCTTGCAGTAGAGAAATGGGAAAGTGCTCCAGTAAACACAGATGTTCTTGCTGGAGACAAGGTGCGGACTTATCAAAAATCTCGGGCTGAGCTCAACCTGGCACAGCTTGATATTATCCGGCTGGCACCGAGGACGACCGTAGATATTTTTAAACTTTATCAGGAGACTAAAGAGAAAAAGGTTCAGACAGAAATAAAACTGGAGAAAGGAGAAATCTGGGCTTCCGTTCATAAAGTTGAAATGAATACGCAGTTTGATATATCTGCACCAATCACTGCGGCTGCTATTACAGGTACGGTGCTGAGAATGAAGGTTGAACCTGATACAACCACTCAGTTAAAAGTTTACCGCGGAGAGGTTAGAATTACAAATGCACCTTTAAAGAAAAATCTAAAGCCTAAGACACTAAAACCGCACGAAATCCAAGCTCCCCACGAGGTTCCAGGACCTCATAAGGTTTCTGTGGAAGAGTGGCTCTACATTGTAAAAACGATGCAGCAGATTACCGTTGACAAACACGGGAAGGTTGTTTCTCTCAGCACATTTACTCCGAAAGACAAGGACGAGAAAACTTCCTGGGTTAAGTGGAACAAGAAGCGTGACAAGAAGTGGCTGAAAGAATTAAGGAAGGCAAGAAAGCGAGGGAGATTTTCTTTTTAGATTTACATAGGGTAGAAAGCCTCTCCATTTTGGAGAGGCTTTTTTTAAATAGATCCCTCTACTACTTCGGAGTTGTGGGTTCAGATTGGTCACTTCGATGTTATTATGTCTAATGTGAGCATTACTGAGCAGAAAA
>CAZPNF010000032.1:0-3084 GCA_964587715.1 uncultured bacterium
CCATCCACATTACGGAAGATGCTTTCTCGTATCGGTATAGAAAAAGAAGATATTGTCAAAATGGAGTATTTTTTATCTTAATTTTATGTTGAGTGTGGAAATAATTCTTTCTTTTATTTTCCCGCGTAAGTTGCGACGATTTTGCAGCTTAAACTTAAAAAAAACTTTTATCTTCATGGATAGTATCTTTCTGGTTGCCGAGAAATAGGCTTAGAAAAAGATATGCCGAAGCTTACGCACCAAAATTGAGGGATTCCAAATAGTAAATATTCTCTTCACGCCATCCACAATTGTTATATTCCCAGTTCTCGAGATTGTGTGTATACCATCAGGATATGGGCTATTCTGATCAGGTTCAATCGCAGTAATTTCTTCCTCTTTAAATTCTGTTGGAGTAAGCTTTACTATTTTGTTAATAATAATTCTTCCACCATAATTTCCTGAACAATCTTGAGCTGGACGATACAAACTCCCATTGTAAAAAAAGGGAGTTCCTGCTGATCTGGCAGAACGAACATCTGTTTTAACAGGATTACCGTAATGAGCTTTCCACGGTCCAAGTAAATCATCAGCATACCATATCATTAATCTGTGAAAAGTGGGACGATCATTAATATCGGTAGTCATCAACCACCATTTCCCGTTATACTGGAAAGCGGTACTATCAATACCACCAAATCCCTTAATCAATGTGGCAATTTTTACCCAATCACCAGGGAAAGAATTTGCTCTATAAAGCGCTACTTTGTGAACTTGAGAAGTTTCTGGAATACAGTAAATATTATTTTTATCCTTTACTATGTAGGGATATGATATGTGGAAAGGAGATTCCCATACTTTCTCAGGTATAGAAACAACCCCCTTGTGGATTTTAATCGTTGAAATATACCCTTTTAAAATAGAATAATCGTATTCTTCAAAGAAGATGTAAATATCTTTTTCTATCATGATAGCAAACGGATCTGCATTAAATTTGCGACGTTCAGGTGAAGGCAACCATTTTATAACAGGTTTTCTACCTGTTTCAAGAAACTCATGTATTGGGCTTTTCACAATCCCAATGTTCCACTTTTCATAGAAAAAGAGATAATAATACCACCTAACAATGCGACTTATCAGCAACTTAAATAGGAAAAAGATCGTTTCTAAATTAGAAGGAGTTTTTTGAATCTGCGGGGAAGATTTAACTTGCAGGGTATCAAAATATGAAGCACCGTTGTTTTTGATATCGATACACACCTTAGCAGGCCATTCTGAAATCTCGAAATAAATAGAATCGAGGTTTCTGATATATGAATCATTAATTGTTTTGAAGAATCCTTCTTTTAATATTATACCCCTCTCATGTTTTATTATAAGTCGTTGTAAAGATACCCTTGTTATTTTCTCGTTTCTGTAAATCTCCCAAAAACCAAAGGGAGTAGCATAAGACTGTTCGTCCGTGCCGTAATGAAATAACCATACACCTAAACGAGGTACATTAAGTATTTCACCTTCAATCTTTCCTGCACCAAGATAAATGATAAAATCCAGATTGTATTTTTTAATTTCGCTTATTTCTTCTTTCTGGAAAACATTACAGTATAAGGAAGGAATCTTCGAGAAAAGGGACTTCGTGTTTCCATCGCGCAGAGCTTTTGAACGGCGTTTAACCAGGAAAGAGTAAATATTCCAGAATAATCTATTATAAAAGCTCAGTTTTCTGCAATTTGAACGGTTTTTCAAAAAAACAACGAGACTGAATTTCGTGTTTCCGAGAGAAAGGAGCTTTTCTATACATTTTACTTCCCGTTCGTAAAGGTTACGTCCCTCACAAATAATGCCAAAACGAAGGGTTGTAAGTTTTTTCTTTTTAGATAAAGATTCCAAAGACATTAACCTTTTATCCCCGAATACTTTATTTGGATATTTTTAAAAGAATGCGATAGTACTGCTGACAAATTATCCGCCAGTCAAACATGCTCTCTGCAAGTTTTCTGCTTCTTGACCCCATTTGTTGAAGTTCTATCCTGGAAGAATGCAGCATTTTTAACATTGATTTTTTCAGGCTCTCAGCACCATCTTTGTAAATCTCTCCGCAACCATATGTCCGGGTTAAATCAGCAGTTTCATCTACATCCGACACTATAACAGGTTTTGCAAGAGCAAGATACTCAGCAAATTTAGTAGGGAAAGCCACTGTTGTTACGTGGGAACGTCGTCTTGGTATAACCAAAACATCTGAACTCTGGAGGTATTCTACTAATTTATCCTGCGAAACTGAATCAATTAGTTCAGCTTTTCTTCCTAATATCTTATAGATTCTGGCCTTTTTTTCTCTATCATCGTTGGTAAAGCCTATAATACGAAACTTGACATTCGGATAGTCTATTGCATTTGCCGCCTCTATAAAATCACCAACCGCCTGATAGAACTGGAATCTACCTGCATAGGTAAAAGTAAAGTTATTGTCCTTATGATAATTTTCCCCCGGCGAAAATCTCTTTAAATCAACTCCATTTCGGATTATAAATATCTTTTCTTCAGCTACTCCCCTACTCTGGAACAACCGTTTCAAAGGTTGAGAAACAGAAAGATAGTAACAAGAAAACCACGTGGCAATTATCCCCTGAATAAATGCTTTAATAACGGGTAAATGGCCCAATGTCTGCTTTGAACTGCCCAATCTCTTTTCTTCTAATATCTCTCGAATTCGGTCACCATGAATATCGTAAATAACCTTCCGTCTGTGAAACGGCCTGGACAAATTTGCCACAAAAGCTGAAGGCGTACCTCCTGCATGAATGAGATCATATTTCCTTAACACAGGAACCAACGAAGGAAGATAAACAGGGAACATTGTATGAGAGGTAACCTTTCTATCTCCAAGATAAAATATCCCTGTTTTTACACCGAGCTGCTCCAATCCATTTTTTAACATTTTAAGACGGTGCGAATAGGCGGAATTATCCTGTGAATTTGCCCTATAAAGAAATAATATCTTAAACATTCACTATGTACCTAAATTTTCTAAAACAATATTAACTATCCGTTGGCCACTTTTCCCATCCCCGAAAGGATTTCGCCATTGAGGCTTTTTAGCGA
>CAZPNF010000032.1:3094-10464 GCA_964587715.1 uncultured bacterium
GCATAGCCCTATTTTCATTATTATTAAAGAATTTTTTAACACCTTCTACCATAGTAGGAGGATCTGTTCCAACCAATATATTACTCCCTGCTTCCAGAGTCTCCGGACGTTCTGTGTTCTCTCTCAGTGTTACACATGGTATCTTTAAAATGCAGGCTTCTTCCTGTATTCCTCCAGAATCGGTCAGCACAAGTCGTGATTTTGACAATAAATAGAGGAATTCAAGGTATCCCAGAGGCTCACATAGAAATATATTGTTCGGAAGCTCAAGTCCAAATTGAGAAATTCTTTTTTTCGTTCGAGGATGCATAGGATAAATAATCGGTATACTGTACCTTGAGTAAATCAAGTCTAATCCCGCAAAAACTCTCTGCAATTTTTCTGGAGTATCAACATTTTCCTGTCTATGCAGAGTAAGAAGTAGAAATTGTTTTTCTTTTATACCAAACTTTGACAGTATGTGTTCATTATTTTTGGATAAAAGAAGATTTTCATAAACAGCATCAACAATTGTGTTGCCTGTTACAAAAATCTTTTCTTTTGGAATCCCTTCCTTTATCAAAATCTCTTTTGCCAATCTTGTTGGAGCAAAAAGAAAGTCAGAAAGATGATCTACTAAAATTCGGTTAACTTCCTCTGGCATTTCCGTATCATAACTTCTAAGACCGGCTTCCACGTGACCGACAGGTATATTAAGTTTGGCAGCAACTAATCCACCGGCTAAGACAGAGTTAGTATCTCCTTCAACCAAAAGGATTGAAAGATTTTCATGCGCCAATACTTCTTCCATCTTCACAAGAAGCAAGCCTGTTTGTTTGCCGTGCGAACCGGATCCTACTTCTAAATTATAAGAAGGTTCTGGTAAACCAAGTTCCTTGAAAAAAATTCTATCCATTTCAAAAGAATAGTGCTGGCCCGTGTGAATAAGAAGCAGAGTTACGTTGTTCCTCTTGCAAAAGCGGATAATAGGTGCCATCTTAATAATTTCTGGTCTTGTGCCAACAGCAATTCCAATAACAATGTCGGTTACATTGGTTCTCATTTATATAATTCCTACATGTTCTTTTCACTATTTTTCTTAGTCACGAGAATTTCCAATAATAATGCATCTACAAAGAACTTTGCAGCCCAGTTTGGATACACAAACGTTAAATAGTTTCCGTGAATTGGGTGCGAGCCTTTTATTGCCCCTCTGAGAGAATAAAAAGGAATTCGCTCCTGAGTTTTGATGAGAAAACTGTTTCCTAACTCTGCTGCTTTAAGATACCTTAAGTCATTGGTAATCTGGTAAAACCTGAGCCACACAATCCCAACTTGTGCACTTCCTGTCAAACAAACTGAACTATTAGTAGGGTTCCATTTAGAATCAAAACTACCTGGCAAACCTCCATTTTGCTTCTGCAGCGAAAGGAGTACATCTGCTGTTTTTTTCGCAGCAGATATAAACTTTGAATTTTCAAGTAGAATTCCTGCTTCCAGTATGCTGCGAGTTACATACCCGAGCGCATGTGTAAAAACAGGAGTGTCTTTTTCAAATGTATTGTAGTTAAACCAACCGTTATTTTGCTGCTGGGTCAATGTCCAGGCTAAGTTACGCTTCGCCGCATTGAAATACTCCTTTTTGGGCAAAATTTCACTAAGCTCAAGCAACGCCCATGCCACTCGAACATTGTAGCTGTGTACAATATTTTGATATACATTTCTACTCCACTTGCCATCCTGATCCTGAATAGAAACTAACCAATCTCCTGCTTTTTCCGCAGCAGCGAGGTAACGTTCTTTATTAGTTTCTTTGTAACCTCTCACAAATCCAAAGAGAACTTGTCCTGTATCAAATACCAGAGGAGATTTAGCCCCTTCTATTATACCAGAGATGGACCCATTCTCTGCTTGAACTGACAGCAGCCATTCGAGCATTCTCAATGCACGATCTTTGTATATACTTTCCCTTGTAAAATGATAATAGTCAAAAAATGTTGGAACAATATAACCAGTAGTTTCGGGAAAAGGCAGCAGCCAGCTTTTTCTTAAATCGTAGCCTTCTGATACTCCTCTACCCTCTCCTCTATCCTGAGCATAACAAAGCCATTTCATTGCCTTTTGAAGAGCCTCTGTGCGGTTAGTTTTATTAGTATGTAGAGGCAAACAAATATCTCTTAGAATAAAAAACGGAATTGCTGCTCTTCGAAATATTCTCATGTTTAATTACCTTTCAGTAGTTTTCTAGATTACGAAATAATTTTCATCAGTCGATACAGATCATTTTCCCAGTCGCGCCAGTGCGCTGCTCGGAGATCTATGATCTCATTTTGCAGGATCTTATGATTTGACAAAAACTCAGAAATGCCATCGGCAATACTTTTTACTTCTGGTTCAACATAAACTGTCCCTTTTGAGAAAAAATTCATCAGAAACGGGAAATGCGATGTAATAAGCGGTTTCCCCATAAAAAGAGCCTCCTCACCTCCAGATTGTAAGGTGTGATCCCTTGTTGTCAAAGCTATAACTCCATCAACATTTTTTAAAAGTTCGAGATACTTTTTATACGGTAGAAAATCGGTAAAATGAGCATTTGGAGGACTCATTTCAACCTGTTTTGGTTTGGCTTTGGAAAGATTTCCGGTGATATAAAAATGGACTTCAGGAAAATTATTTGCAGCTTTTAATACTTCATCAAGCGGTTCGTCTCCTGCAAATGTATTTACCACAAGAAGATTAATCTTACCTTCCAAGCGAGAAGTTTTTAAATCGGGGAAAAAGATGGGAGGATTTATTGTTATTGATCTTGCCCTCCAGGATTCTACCAGTGAAGCTAAATAGTCGTTGGTAACTATTGTAACTATTGCTCGTCTGCTGAGAAATTTGTGTAAAAATCTGAACCAGGTCCACGGAGGTGTAATCAAGGAACCTGTATGAGCATCGATTACAAACCGGGCCCGAAAAATCAGACAATATAGATAGACAAAAAATGCACAGAAAAGAGGGGGAGACATAGTAAAAACTACATCGGGCTTTTTTAAAAACAGCATAACGAGTGTTTTTATTGCCATGAGTGGATATTTAAACGGAGACCAAAAGGGTTTCTGATACCCGAAGAAATGGATCAACTCGAGTTCGGCTCCTATTTGGCCTGCAAATGTTTCTGCCCTGCGGTTGTAAGGTGCCCAAGCAATGTAAATGATCTTCATACGTATCCTTTATTAGAGTTCTTTTTTACCAAAAAGATTTCGGTATAAAAGTGCGTAAGCTTCTACCATTTTTTCTGAAGAATATTTTTTTTGAATTACTTTTCGTGCTTCTTTTCCCACTTTTATCCTGAGCTCGTTGTTCTTCAGTAGCTCTATTACATATTGTGCGATGGAATCAGGGTCTTCTGGCGGAACAAGGAAACCGTTTCTGCAGTGCTGGATGAGATTATTAACTCCCCCTACACTCGTTGCCACAACAGGTTTCGCTGTTGCCATAGCCTCTAACAATGTAAGTGGAAGTCCCTCCCTCAATGATGAGGAAACTACAACATCCATTAGAAAATAGATTTTTTCTGCATCGCGTCTATATCCTGTAAAAAAAACAATCCTGTTCAAGTTCAGGAAACTTGTATATTCTTCCAGCTCATTTCGCAGCGGTCCCTCCCCCACTATCAAAAACCGTGCAGAGGGAACTTCTTTAATAATTTGTTTTGCTGCTTCCAGAAAAAACCTGTGACCTTTTTCAATACTGAGTCTCCCGACAATACCAACCACATGATTTGTCTTTTTTAATCCAAGTTCCGTCCTTATAGAAGTTATCTCCTGAGGTTCCACTGTTCTTACACCAATCCCATTAGAAATCATCTTCACACGATATTCTGGTATCCTCTTCGTTACAAGTTTGTGTTTAACATCTTCAGAAACAGCCACAAGCTGATCAAAAAACCTCAGGAAAAACATGTCCAGCCATTCCCATAGTCGTATCATGGAATTGGAACTTGTCCATCCGTGCTTTGTGGCAATTATTGGAGTGTCTGTCCATCGGGAGGCTAACCATCCGTACACATCGGCTTTAAAACCATGAGAGTGTATAATATCAATTTTCCATTTTTTTAGCAAGAAAATAATATGCACCAATGCTCTGGGGTCAAAGCGTGACTTACAGATTATTGTTTCTGCAGCAACTCCTTTTTGCTGTGCTTCTACTACAAGATCCAGAACAGGACGCCTCAGATCGTAGAGACAACCCACTACTGCAACATAACTGTCTCTATTCCCCTCGGACAGTGAAATAATTACCTTTTCTGCACCGTAAATGCCTTCACTCTTTCTCAGATGTAATATACGGATTTTTCCCATCTTTAGTCAACTCTTCAGTGAAAGAAGCATTTTCTTATCTTTCCATATATTCTTGACCATATTAATTTCTTCTTCACTAAAACTCTTCATCAGAAAGAGAAGTCCCCCATAAATAACAAACCCCAAGAGAGATAGGATAAACATATTCATCTTGCTAAAAACTATCATGAAAGCCGTCATCCCTATACCAGCCAGCAGCACTTTTGCTCCAACCTGTGAATAATGAATTTTGAAAAGAGTTCGTGAAACAAACCAGTACTGAATACTTACAAATAGAGCAATGGAGACCAATGTGGCAATACCTGCTCCCAGATACCCAAATCTGGGAATGAGGAGAAAATTCAACAAGATATTAAAGACAGCACCGATTGTGTTTACAAGCAAATCTATCTTCTGATGATGACTTGCGATAAGTGCGTTTCCCATGATATTTGCAATTGGGAAAAGAACCATTGTCCAGATGAGAACCTGCAACACTCGTGTTGACTCTACAAACACTTTTCCGTAGAGGAGCGAGAGAATCGGATTTGACAAAAGCGTGATTACAATAGCAACAGGCAATGTAAGAACAAAGAGATATTTGATCGAACGGATACAGCTCGATGAGAATCTATCTCGTACATTTATATACAGATGAGAGATAACAGGAAAAACAGCAACGATGTAACAGTTTGTCAAACTTTTGCCGATGCTGAGAATTCTGTAAGCTGCGGAGTAGTATCCCACTTCAACCATCCCTCGCATTTTCGAGAGCATCAGAACATCCATATTCCAGTAGATCATAACAACAATGCAGAGAGAAAAAAAAGTGGGAACCTGCCGTAAAAGAGACCGGATAAATTTAAAATCTATTTTAAACTTTAATCGACTTATGTGACGATGAACAAAAATTAATCCCATGATCATTGAAACTAAATGAGCCGAGGCAACTGCAACAATGACCCAGAAAACAGAATATCCAGCTTTAAGTATAATTGTTCCCCAGAGAACTTTCCAGACTGTTTCAGCAATTAGTAAAAAGGAACAATACTCCATTTTCTCGAAAGATTGCAAAAAGGCCTGGGAATAGGAACTTACTGTATAGAAAATGAGAGCCGCTCCCATAACACGTACGGAATTAATAATCTCTGAAGGATACCTCAAAAATTTTGCAGTAAGTACCATTGCTGCTGAAAAAAATACAGAGGAAAGGATGCCAAGAAAAAGAGCGTTTGAAACTACTTCGCCCACACGGGAACGATCTTCCGCAACTTCTCTAACGATAAGCTCGTTCAATCCTAAAACTGAAAGAATATTGAAAAAAGTAAAGATGGTAAGAACAGTAGTGTACATTCCCAATCCTCTGACTCCAAGATTTCTGGAAAGAATCAAAACAAGAATCATGGAAAACAGCGGATTGGCCACTTTTGCCACGGAGAGAAAGAGAGTATTTCTTAAAAGTCTAACAGAAGTCCTCATCTTATTTCCCCCACAGGCGATTCTTTTTCTCTGGTACTGTGTTCTCCCACCCACTGTCTCATCCCTACTGCCAGTCCAGCAATAAGCCATACATGTGCATCAGAAATACGACCATCCAATGATTCTACCATCATCTGCATGGAAAAAATCAAGAGGCCAACGAATGTTCCCCACGCAAACATGGAGACAAAATTATCATTAGATTTTGTAGAGAGCCACAAACTTCTGAAAATAGTTCCTAAAAACAACAGAAAAAACACAATTCCCAGGATACCAGTTTCAGCCCAAACTAAAAGATAGCGATTGTGAACAATCCATCTTTCCTGCGTCATAAAAAAAGGTACATAATCTTTCATCACCAGTGCATAAGCATTTGTTCCTACACCAAAAAATGGGTGTGTTTGAATCATCTGGAATGCCGAACGAATAAGATGCATTCGGTAGACAAGTGTATCTGTCCCCTGTGAAAAACGTTCTACAATAACATTCTGGAATAAGAGAACAAAGGTAGCTGTTACAACAACAGAGCCAAGAGCAAACTTCCATGCTCCCCTTTTTCTTCCGCTCACGAGTAGAAAGAAAAACATTCCTGCTCCAAAGCTAACCCAGGCTCCACGTGTTTGTGTAAGGAGTAATGCAATCAAACCCAGACTAAACGCCGAAAATGGCAGCCAGAGTGAATATCGTCTTTCCTGGGAGAAAAAAGCAACCAGTGGAATAGGAAGAAGACTCGCTAAGTAACTGGCAGTAACGTTTGGTGAACCTGTCGTACCAGTAATACGGAAGAATACCTCTCCAGAATTTTTCACAGTTTGAAATGAAGAAGTATAATTCGTTTTTGTTATAAATTGAAGAATGCAAATAACACTCTCAAGAATAAGAGAAAACATAAGGAGTTTCCAGACTGTATAGAACTTTTCTTTGTTCTGCAGACGATTTGCAATAATAAAATAAAAAATAAAAACTTTTAGATTCTGAATAATGCTGAATATACTAAGCGATACGTCCGGGGTGTTGACAACTGAAATTATCTGGGCAGAGAGATAACCGAATGCAGGTATGGTAACAAAAGGGTAAAAATGAATCTGTTTATCTTTTTCGGTTAACAATTCGTAAACCCAGACCACCACAAGGGATAGAAGCGCAACATCGGTGAGACTCAGTATAATACCGTTAAAGCTCCCTACATATTCCCGATAGACAAGATGAACATTCAAATCCAGTGGAATTGAAATAATGAGAATAATCCAGGCAAGTTTCCAGGGATTTCCGGTTAACTGTCCGTAAAGAGGCCAGAGAAGAATGAGACTAATTACGACGGAAATCGTGATTAGCCATCTCGGAGGAGCAGCAGTTATTAAAATAATAAAACATCCTAAAATAACTCCCACACCCCCTATTAGAAGCAATTTCTGAATGTTCAGAAAGTAATTTTTTGGTTCAAACATAATTATCCACTACTACTACACAAACTGTCAATAAGATTGTAGTATATCCTCTGGTATTTTTCCCAACTATGCATTTGATTGAACTTCTCTCCATTTTCTGATAACCTTCTTCTCTTTTCTGGAGATTTGTAAAGTT
>CAZPNF010000033.1:0-10383 GCA_964587715.1 uncultured bacterium
TAATCATCGAGTATGAGCTGAAGGTTCTTTTGAACCATTCGATTAAAAAATTTCCTTATCTCTGGATCAGCGTTTTTGTGAATATCCTCAAAAAATTCCTGGCTTAAGGCTTCAGTCTGTTCGATTTTTAACTGAATGGACTGTTTGACTTTTTCTGGAAAGGGAACTTTCTGGGTCATAATTCGGCGATATTTTGATATTGCTTCAGCTGTAATCTCTTCAAGAATGAATTTGACCAATTCAATCTTATTGGAGAAATACTTGTAGAAGGTCATTTTACTAACACCTGCTTCGCTACAGATTTCTTCTACAGAAACTCGCCTAATGCCAAATTTCCAGAAAAGTGCTCTGGCCGTGGAAACTATCTGCTGCTGTTTCGGACTTCTACTGTCCTGTCCCATTTTATACGTCCTGTACTTTTATTATTATATTGTACGTTTTTTGACTAATATGACATTTATTGTACGTAATGTACAATAAAAAGTTTCAGCGGTAGAATATTTTCTTGATTTTTTGGCTTGTTATTAATACCTTTTTTTGCCATTTTTTCCAGAACGATAAGCTATCCGATTCGGCAGAGGAGATTTACAGCACCTTTTTAAGGAGATAAAAATGAAGAAGAATTTAATCTGGTTTGTGTTAGCAACAGTTGCTGTTCAGGGTCTCGTAATCAAAGGAGAAGCATCGGACAAAATAAAGACAAAAGCAGATATCCGTTACAGACACGAACTTATTAGTGAAGAGGACGAAGATTATATAAGAAACCGCCAGCGAATTCGGGCAAGAGTAGAGTTTACAATGACTGCGTCAGAAAACATAGATGGAGTGATCAGACTTGCAAGCGGTTCGGAGGATCCAATTTCTACTAATCAGACTCTGACAGGCGGTTTCAGCACAAAACCAATTATGCTCGATCTGCCTACATCGACTGGCATCCTGCTTCACTAAAAACTTTTTCTTTAAAAGCAGGTAAGATTAAGGTTCCGTTTTACAAACCAGGGAAGAACCAACTGATCTGGGGCGACGATTTGAATCCGGAAGGGCTGTCTATTAATTATAATCCAGATAAAGGGAGTCTTAACCTTTTTGTTTATACAGGTTACTTCTGGGTAGAAGAAAGAAAAACAACCAGCGATGCCATGTTGATCGGCTTTCAGGGAGGATTAAAAACTAAATTGTCAAATACAACATCTTTCCTTGCTGGAAGCGGATATTACAACTACACATCTACTAAAGGAGAGCCTACTTTTTTCGACCCAATAAAGAGTTTTGGAAATACAGTTGACGGAGAAGGCCATACCTTTGGATTTAGTTTTCAGATTGGGAAAAATGCAAAGGCAGGCGTAACCTACCTTCTCAATAAAAAGGGATTAAAAAACGGGAAAATTTACAACCGATTGCAGGTGGATTTAAACGTTAAGATTTAAGGTTCTCCTCCTAATGTTGGCCATTTGCAAGTTTTTCCAATCGAACTGAAACAGATTCGCTGCGGCCATTATCCCAGATAGTAACAGCTTTCAATGTGGTGTTGTTTGTAATCGTAAACGGTTTTTCATAGAGTTTTGATTTTTCATCTGGCTCGCTTAATCAGCACCTTTTTCTGTGATAATTTGCAAACAAAAAATGAACTTGACAAAGTCCTCAGGGAGTTGTATACTCTTTTTAACTTATTTTGGGAACCGGGAAAGAATTAAAGAAAGGATGAAAGAGTGGAAGTTGTAGGAATGGTGTTTTTCTGGTTGGTGTTAATTTTAGGAGTGGTGATAATCCCCTTTGGTGTAGCAGGCACTTTTATCATAGTAGCTGACGCTCTGATTTACGGCCTGGTAACAGGTTTCGATAAAATCACCCTGCCGTTTGTCGGTCTCTTGCTTGGAATTGCTCTTGCAGTAGAACTTGTCGAAGCGTTGCTCGGGGCATTTCTTGCAAAGAGATTCGGCGGCTCAAAATGGGGAATGGCTGGAGCAATGATAGGAGGATTTCTCGGAGCTGTAGCAGGCACTCCTGTTACTCCTGTTCTCGGCACCCTTTTTGGTGGATTCTTCGGCGCCTTTCTGGGAGCTACGGCACTGGAGATGCTTCACAGATCCGATTTTAAAAACTCGTTCAAGGTTGGTATAGGAGCTTTTCTTGGAGCTGTAGGGGGGAAAATAACAAAAATCGTTGTTGCCGTGGTCATGGTGGTCATGGTTGGACTGCGCGTGTTTTAAGGAACGGTGAGACAAACAATGGTATATTCTTGGATCCTTACTTTATCAATTTTCCCTACCTGGTCTGCTTTCCATCTAAAAATTCATTCTCGCTGGATGCGACATTGGCCTGCAAGATGGGCAACTTTTTTGCGATGGAACGTCTTGATCCTCTGCATCTTAGGTATAGTTATATTCGTTTTGTTTGGGGCCACAGGTTCAAGACTTTATGAACAGCCAGCGGCTAAATGTATTATCGAAAGGTTTTTTCAAGAGCCGTTTATTCTTATGATTCTTCTCCTAATTCTATGGTTTGTGTTTTCCCTTAAACCTAATTATTTACGGATCGAGGAATATAAATTTCTCAACAGCTTGCCGCTTTCCGCCAACAAAATAGGCCATCGTTTCATAAGTTTGGACTGTTTTCGCTTTTCCTGGGTCCCTGGTATCTTTCTCTTTTCGTATGCAGGGATGCTTTCTATTTTACCCATTCCTTTTTTTCTACGCCTTAGTATACTTACCCTATTAAATTACTTTGCTGCCATCACATGGAGTGAAGTCATTCATTTACTTCTATCGCTGAGGGCCAAAAAAAGGGGGCCTCTGAGATACCCTTACCAGTTAAATCCAATAATACAGGTTGGCATCATCACAGAATTTACTTTCCTTCAACTTGCATGGATTTTTTTACCGCAGTGGATCTCAGGATACAGATTTTGGTTGCTCTTTCTATGCTTTATCCTGTGCAGCTATTTTTTGATCATTTCTGCAGGAAAGCTTTTTAAAAAGTGGCAGGAATCAAATTTAGCATGGCAGAATGTATCCGTCCAAAATAGGTGGCATAATCTATCTTATCAAAAATTACGTCAAATTTTTGACCAATTTCCCCCAAGGGTTAAACCAAGCCCTCTCCTCCTTAAGAATATAATTCGGATAATGCGCACGAAAACCTCCATCTCCAATGTGGTGCTTACTGCTTTCTTTATTGGAATAGCTTATTTGCTTTCCAGAAATAATGCAACAACGGGGGACCGTATCTCTGTCTTGCTGTGGTTATCTATACTATATGCATTTTTATTCGCAACCCAATCAGTGGATCGTCTTGGAAAGGGTTTTGAGTCTCCCCTGCGGATCTACGTCTTACCTTTAAGAAAACTACAGTTCTATTTCTCGGGGTTTATTCCGGCAATCCTCTGGTCTGCGGGCGTATTTATGTTTACAGCGCTTTTGGTTTTTATCGGCGAGGCAAGTACGGCAGCAGCATGGTACTGGGCCAAATCCATGTTCGTCTCCTTTATTTTTCTGGGTATTGCATTCAATTGCTCAATTGCTCTGTATCCTGAAACGAAAAAAGCTCAAAGTCGTTTCATATATTGGACATTTGTTCTTATGCTTTTCACCGTTTTTTTATATCGATACTGGGTTCCAATTGCAGTAATAGTACTTTTGCTTTCAACGATTTCTACCCGGAAAATGCGGTTATACAAAAC
This sequence comes from uncultured bacterium, assembly GCA_964587715.1. Lineage (GTDB taxonomy): Bacteria > Zhuqueibacterota > QNDG01 > QNDG01 > DSAB01 > CAYYPT01. Next base: position 3,680 of record CAZPNF010000033.1, read on the forward strand.
GTAACTTTTTAACTTATTGGATTGGAAAATAAAAATGACCACCGAAGAAAATCCTGTGATCGAGATTGACAGTGTTGACATAGCGTATGACGAGAATCCTGTGATTAAAGATCTTTCGACAAAGATTTATCCGGGTTCTTTTGTCGGTCTGGTTGGCCCAAACGGAGCGGGTAAAACCACTCTATTATTGGCCATGTCCGGCCAATTTAAGCCGAGGAGAGGGCAGATTTTATTTAACAAAACTGATATCTACGAAAAAAACATAGAATTTAAAAGAGTGATCGGCTATGTGCATGAAATTCCATTTTTCTATCCTTATCTTACTGTTGAAGATTCCCTTCACTTCGTGGCTGATGTAAAAGGAGTATCTCAACGCAATGCCGAATCACAGATAAACTCCCTTCTGAGAGCGACCTCTATGTGGGAAGAACGCCACAAATTAACTTCCGCTCTTTCCATGGGAATGCGGAAAAAGTGCACTATTGCTGCTGCCATGCTGGGCAGCCCAAAAATTTTATTTCTTGATGAAGCATTAGCTGGTGTGGATTTTGAAACCGCTTTTAAAATCAAGGATGCTCTGAGGGATTTTGTAAAAGAAGGTGGTATAGTAATACTTTCAACTCATATTTTGGAAATTGTGGAAAAGCTCTGTGATCGTTATATGGTACTCAAAAATGGCAGGATCATTGCTGACTTAGAAGCCAACGAATTCAAGAAATATGTAAGACCTGTGGGGGAAAAAGACTTAGAAAGTTTCCTCATCAAACTGCTGGATGAAATGAATCTCAAGAGGAACAAATCGTGAACAGATTCTTTCCTTCCATCTGGATAGTTTTATTCTTTGCTGTAGGGATAAATTTTAATTCGGTCCGGGCACAAACGGAAAACGCAACAAGTTCTCTTGTAATCGCAAGAGTGAAATACAGAGGAGGCGGAGACTGGTACAACGACCCTTCTGTCATTCCAAATCTCTGCCGTTATTTGAAAGAGCACACGGGTGTCGATGCTGTTGAAAAAGAAGCGCGGGTTTCTCTAACAGATAACAGCCTCTTCTCCTATCCTGTCCTCTATCTTACAGGTCACGGACGGATTTCTCTTTCTGATGAGGAAGCTCTTCACCTGAGGACGTATCTTCTAAAAGGAGGATTCCTCTACGCAGACGACGACTACGGCATGGACAAGTTTTTCAGAAGAGTAATGAAGAAGGTCTTCCCTGACCGGGAATTGATAGAGCTCCCCTTCTCTTATGGAATATATCACGTCTTCTACAACTTCCCGAACGGCCTTCCAAAGATCCACAAACACAACGGCAAGCCTCCGCAGGGCTTTGGAATTTTTGACGACAGGGGCCGTCTCATGGTCTTCTACACTTACGAGACAAACATCTCCGACGGCTGGGCAGATCCAGGGGTTCATAACGATCCTCCGGAGAAAAGAGAAGAAGCTCTTAAGATGGGAGTAGACATTGTGGTCTGGGCTCTTTTGCACTGAGATTTTTCCATGGACAAGACAGAAAAAACATATCAGAATCTTTGCAAAAAACTTCACGATCTGAGGCAGTGGGAAAAGATTCTTTCTCTCGCTTCTGGCATTCTTTTTTCTCTGGCACTTATAGTAGGAACCAGTTTCGTTATCATCATACTGGAAGCGCTGTTCCGTTTCCCTTCCTCGATTCGGACAATCGTTGTAATAGGATTTACAGCCGGAGGAATCGGAGTGATTGGTTGGTTCGTGGGAAGAATTCTTTTTTCTCTTCTCTTCAAAAGGAATTCTCCTGATGACGACACCTTAGCACTAAAAATAGGAGAAAAATTTCCAGATATCAAGGATAGATTGGCAGACGGATTACAGGTTTTCAGATCGCAAGCAACAAAGACTTACGGCACATCTACTTCACTTGCTCTAACATCATTAAGGAATATTTACCGGGAAGTAAATCCTTTAGACTTTCGTCAGGCTGCCTCCAGAAAAAAGCTTTATCACTCCATGAAAATAGCAGGTCTGGTTGCTGCAGTTTCTGCGCTCGGTTTTGGACTATTTCCTCGAACCATGGGAAATGCTCTCGAAAGAATGACTCATCCGGGGAAAATATTCCTGATACCTTCACCTTTCCAGCTTTTCCTTCATCCCGGCAGCATTAGAGTAGTTCAGGGAGAGAACGTGGAAATTTCTGTTGAATGTAAAGGAGAGACACCGTCGAGGATGTCTCTTTTTCTTCAGGAAGGAGGGAAAACCTACCGCAGAATTCTTCAAAAACCTTTTTCATACAGAATTACCTCCATCAGGAAGAGTCTTGAATATTTTGCCGCAGCGGGGAAAGTAAAAACTCCCACTTTTAAAATTGAAGTCGTACAGCGCCCCCTCGTGAAAAAACTTCTCGTAAAACTTTTTCCTCCTCTCTACTCACGCCTCGGCAAAATAGAACAGGACCCAAATGAAGGAGATATCGAAGCTCTAAAAGGAACAAAAGTAGAAATTTCAGCCATGGCCAATAAAGCAATCTCCTCTGCCTTTTTGGTTTTTGAAAAGGAGAAGAGAAAAAAAATGAGGGTTCACGGACAGGAAGCTGTGGGAAGTTTCATTGTGAAAAAAGAAGACAGGTACCGGGTTGATTTGAGAGACACTCTGGCACTTGTAAATTCAAATCCGATTTCCTACACTATTAAAGTACAGCCAGATCTTAAGCCAGTAGCTCGTATTCTATCTCCCGGAAAGCAGGTTGACTTAGACGAAAGCATGACTTTACCCCTAACCTTAGAAGGCGAGGACGATTTTGGACTGCTGAAATGTGGACTCTGCTACTGGCTCCACAAAGGCGGAACAGTCGATTCTTCAGAAAAAGAACCGATCCTGGTTCCTATTAAATTAAAAGAAAAAGAGCCTGAGAAAATTCTCATGGACTACATCTGGAATATGGACAAGCTGGGACTTTTCCCCGAAGATGTGGTTTCCTACTGTTTTGAAGTCTGGGACAATGACAGAGTTTCAGGACCAAAACGAGCAAGGAGTGAAATATTCACAGCACGTTTTCCCTCGATCGCTGAGATTTTTCAGGAAGTTGAGGAGGAACAGTCTAACCAGGTAGAGAGTCTTTCAGAAGTTTACAATGAAAGTGAAAATCTCAGGGAAGAGCTGGAGCGGATCTCTGAAGATATCAAAGCAGGCAAGAAACTTGGATGGGAGGAGAAAAAAAATCTGGGGAAGATCAATAAAAAACAAAAAAGAATGGAGGCAAAAGTTGATTCTCTCAAAGAGAGACTGGACAATATTATAGAGAAGATGAAGAGGAACGAACTCCTGAGCCCGGAGACACTGGCAAAATATCAGGAACTTCAAAAACTCTATCAGGAAGTTTCATCCCCTGAGCTTAGAGAAGCCCTGAAAAAACTTCAGGAAACCATGAATCAAATCAGCAGGGATGAACTTAAGAAAGCATTGAAAAATTTCAAACTTTCTCAGGAGAGTTTCCTCAAGTCTATTGAAAGAACTATCTCTCTTCTCAAACGACTTCAGATAGAGCAAAAGGTAGACGAGCTTGTAAGAAGAACTGAGGACCTTGTTGAGCGCCAGAAAGATACCAATGAGGAGCTGTCAAAAACATCTGGAAAGAAAACATCCGACCTTGCGCAAAAAGAGAAGAAAATCGCAGAGGATACAGAAGAACTCCGGAACGAGATGGAGAAATTGCTTCAAAAAATGGGAGAGCTTCCTGGAATGCCTCTCTCAAAATTAGAAGCTGCCGTGGATATGATGGACAGAGAGAATCTTACTGGAGAACTAAAACAGGCAGAAGCGATGATGAAGGCAGGAAAGAGCAGTGATGCAAGGATTGCAGGAGGCAAAGCGCAAAAGACAATGTCCTCTCTGGCTGAAATGCTGAAAGAAATGCAAAAGAGCCTCCAGGAAAATCAGAAGAAAAAAATAGCCCGTGCATTGAGAAGAGCTTCCCACCGATTACTCCAGCTCTCAAAGGGAGAAGAGGATTTAATGGCAGGTGCAAAGGGAGGAAAAATTTCTGAGTCCAGGGCTGCTGAAACCCAATTGTCGCTTTTGTCAGGACTGAGGCAGGTGGCTGACTCCCTTGTCCAGCTTTCGCACAAAACTTTTTTTGTAACACCAGAGATGGGCAGAGCATTGGGTGAAGCTCAAGCCCAGATGGGCAAAGCTCTCCAGAAGATGGAACAGACTGGCGGCACAGGAGCTTCCCAATATCAGGGGAATGCCATGGGTTCACTAAATCAGGCTGTATTAGCAATAGAGAACGTTCTGGGGAAACTCTCTGGTGCGAGCTCCGGTTTGGGTATGGAGGAATTCCTCCTCGGTCTAGAAAAGATCTCTCAGCAGCAGATGGGGATCAACCAGCAGACAATGGATCTTTTTAACAGAGGCCGCCTAACACTGAAAGAACAGGCTGCTGCAGCAAGACTGGCAGCAGAGCAGGAAGCTGCCCAGAAGGCACTTAAGGAACTTCTCAAAGAGTTTGGCAGCCGTTCCAAGATTACAGGAAATTTAGACCAGATGGTCAAAGACATGGAAGAGGTGGTTAAAGAACTGAAGCAAAACAATGTCAACCAGGAAACAATTCAACGGCAGGAGCGCATTCTCTCACGACTTCTCGATGCTCAGCGTTCTGTCCACCGCCGCGACTACAACCGAAAGAGACTGGCAAAAGTGGGGAAGAATGTAGTTAGAAAAAGTCCTGAGCCGCTGCGGCTCACCCCGTCTTTATTAAAAGACCGCCTGAGAAGAGACATTTTGCAAATGCCGAAGGAAGGGTACACTAAAGAATATCAGGAACTGATCAGAAAGTATTTTGAGGCCCTGGCAAAGGAAGAAAAATGATAGAAAAATGGCTTGGTTGATCTTGATTATCCTGGGGATCGTTCTCGAGAGTCTACAAAACTGTATGAAACACTGCATTCACTTTTCTCTTGACATTAGATGGATTGTTTATTATAATCTACTTGAGTTAATTACGTGATAAAAAATGATCTTAATATTACACATATCATTCCTTATATAAAGGAATTGAATGTTGGGGTGAATTTGGTAGATGATATTGTGTTAAGCGACTACATCAGGAGAAAATGAACAATATGTTCGGATTAAATGTAAAGATCGCGAAAAAATTCAGCATAGATAAACAGGTAGTACTTTTTCATGGAAGCTGTCTTGACTTGCTAAAAGATATACCAGATAAGTCAATGCAGTTGATTGTCACATCGCCACCTTACAATATTGGAAAGGAATATGAAAAAAAACTAAAAATTGAAAACTATGTTGAACAGCAAGCTGAAATAATAAAAGAGTGTGTCCGTGTCCTTGCTGATAACGGAAGCATTTGCTGGCAAGTTGGAAATTACGTAAATAATGGGGCAATTATCCCTCTCGATACAATTTTATACCCAATATTCCATGATTTGAATCTTGTGATGAGAAACAGGATGGTCTGGCATTTTGAACATGGTCTGCATTGTTCTAGGAGATTTTCCGGTCGTTATGAGACGATTATTTGGTTTACAAGAAAAACGGAAGATTATGTTTTTAATCTTGACCCTGTAAGAGTTCCTCAGAAATATCCAGCCAAAAAATATTTTAAGGGGCCAAAAGCAGGACAATATTCTTGTAATCCACTTGGCAAAAATCCAGGAGATGTTTGGGATATCCCTAATGTTAAGAGCAATCATGTAGAAAAAACCGAACATCCATGTCAATTCCCCGTAGAGCTAATTGAACGATTTGTTCTGTCAATGACAAATGAGGGAGACTGGGTATTTGATCCATTTCTTGGAACTGGCACCTCAATTATTGCTGCAATACGGCATAATAGAAGAGGTGCAGGAGCAGAAACAGAAAAAAAATATGTTGATATTGCACAAGATAGAATACAAAAAGCAATTGATGGAACATTACGAACAAGACCGATGAATAAACCTAAATATGATCCTAAATCAAACAACAATAAGTTGACTATATCACCTTGGAACAAGAAAGAAAAAGAACTTAAGCAATTGAGATTGTTAAAAGATCAAGGAGAGTATCACTGTGAAAATAGTTGAAACATATTCCCATTTAAATGGTCTTGAATTTTTGCTTGTTCACAAACCGAAGCTATGGGAAGAAATACAGGATGTTATTCGGCAGGTCGATGGTACCGCTTGTAAAACAAAAGTATCAAAAGAAAAAAACATGAAAGGTCGTTTACTGTATAGCCCAATTGAGACGAATAAGTCTTTTAAAAAACTTCTCGAATCAAAAGAATGGATAGAAAGTCGAGTCAGTTATTGGGTAACTAAAGATGAAAAATTGATCCGTAAAACTCTTACAATGCCTCCTGAAAAGCAGAAAGAGGAAATTGAACAAGCCGGTTATTTACCAATTTTTAGTTACAACCAAACTGATTTTGTCAAAGACAGAGTTGCTATTGAGGTTCAATTTGGAAAATACTCATTTGTAGCTTACGATTTATTTGTAAAACATCTTGCGTTTTATATAGGCAATAAAATTGATGTGGGCATTGAGATATTACCGATGAAGGCATTACAATCCCAAATGAGTTCCGGAGTAGCTTATTATGAAGGGGAATTATACAATGTCATTAGACAAGGACGTGGTGTACCTGCAGTACCTCTTGTCATCATAGGCATAGAAGGCTAATACTGCTTTCGCCTAACGAACAAGAGTTGCACCAGACTTTAAGACAG
>CAZPNF010000034.1:0-10332 GCA_964587715.1 uncultured bacterium
CAAAAGGTTTGACTCTTATGTAAGGGATTATATCTGTTGTCTGTATAACTCAGCGTTGCTGTCAGGTTCCATGGGATGTTAAATCCTGTAACACTTTCGTTCATATCGAGTCGATCCCCGGGCAGGTTTTTCAAATTCTCTACACTGGCTGCCTGCTCATTTGTTCTCGCTTTCTTTCCCGTTGTTTTACTTTTTGCATTCCCTTTCAATCGGAGATTTAAATTTGCAGCTAAATAGGTTAATCTTGCCCAGGGGGTCCTGAAAATAGTTCGCCAGTTCTCCCAGTTAATTCTATCGATATAGAGACGATTGATTGTTTTACCTTCATTATCAGCCTGGTAAAATGAATGCGTTGTGCGAAAGTTGAGGCTCATATTTTTCAAGGGACTTGCACGAACGGAAGACGAAAGGTTGCCCAATTTATACTGCAGTGCTTTCCAGTTGTAGGAGGTAGAAAGATTCCACGTGAAAAGTTCCATCTTTTTTTCATTTTCACCATCTCCGACCTTCATCTGAAAAACATTGCTTAATCCAAAATTCATGGACTGACTTTCCCCCATTGGTGTCGATCCGAAGAGGCTGCCGTAAAAACGATCTTTCCTGTACTCTACATCCTGGGTATCTATGACAGTCTGATAGTAACCGTATCGCTCATCAGAAAAATCGGGTCGATAGACAAAACTTAAGTGGGGAGTGGCAACGTGCCGAATCATGACATTCTTTAATAAGCGTGGACGAAAGAGTCCGTAGATCTTTGTGCTAAAACTAACGGATGTATTAAAGGTTTGAAGAGCAAAAAACCCCTTCTGATCCTGAGTTTTAATCGTGTTGGTTTTTGAGTCAACATAATATCCTTTTCGCCGATCGAGCCACGAGGATTTGTAATTGATGCTCGGTTGTATTTTCAACCATCCAAACAATTTGGGAGAGACGTAAATTCCCAACGAATGATTCCATCCCACACCTCCCTTTTCAATGATCAATCCTCCCGCTTGTCTCTGCCTACTCCTCTTCCATAAGATATTAAACTGATAAGGGATGGTTATCGCATGATACCAGCGATTATCCCCCTGTCCTCTCTCTTTTGCATTGGGTGTCGGAATGAGATTCGCCACACGGTTAGAGATGGTGATTTGGGGAATGAGTTCACTAATCTGATCCGTATTAAGATTTCTCGTTTGGTTCATAGCTATTTCTATTTTCCCCGAGCTGCCCCACTTCTTTGTTAGTCTGGCATTGGACCGGATTTCCTGCCTGAGTCTTTGCTCCCTGTTGGCACTGAGGTCTCTATAGAAACTTCCCGAACTGACAAACTGCCCGCTGATTGCAAGATTCATTGTTGGTGAGATAATTTGTGAATGATGTATTGACAGATCCCAGCGTCTCTCTTTTTGCCCTGAGATCTCAAAATTTTTCTGGGTCCAGGAGCCAGAAATCGTACCGCGGAGTCTGTACCGAAGAGCATAGTTCATATCCCCTCTGAAAAGAAAACCGCTCTTTTCGAAATAATCAATTTTACCTTTTACATCCCAGTAATCGCTTGCCGCCCAATAGTATCCAAGTCCTTTGAGATAGCGTCCTTCTAACGAGCTTTCACCGTAACGGGGAAATAAAATGCCTGAGTGCCTTCCCTTTCGGATAGGAAAGTAGGCAAAAGGAATTCCAAGAACAGGAATGTGCCCGATGAACATCACAAGAGGTTTCGCAACTACCTTATCATTTACACAAATCTTCATCTTCTTTGACCAGAAGTGGAAGTGGGGATTTTTCTCCCTGTCGCAGGTTGTAAACTGAGCATCTGAAACATTGAGAGTGCTGGGATTGATCATCTTGAGAATTTTCCCTGAGTAAAATCCATCTTCGTAAGCTGTCCGTCCTCTGAGGACACGCCCCTTCTTAGTTTTAAAGTTATAGGTCATAACCTCACCCTTCATCACATCCCCTGCTTCTGAGAACTCAGGAATACCAGTGAGCTGGACAACCCGAGTAGAGTCTTTTCCGTTTTCCTCTTTTACCCAGACCGTATCCAGAACCCCTTCTGCCTTCATAAGATTATTTTCCCAATTCACTGTAATCTTGGCTGCTTTTAGAGTCATGTCCTGATAAGCTATCTTTGCCTTTCCTCTGAGGATTGTTTTTTTCTCGTCAATCAAATTGTCTATCTCCTGAGCCTCGTATTTGATAGGACCTCTGATTTCCGTTTTTGTAGAATCTTTTTTAAAACCAGTGCTGTCAGGAGACACAAATGGTTTTTCCTGTCCAATGAGTTTATTTGTTATGAAAAAGAGAAAAAAGAAACAGAGAAATATTTTGCTCTTGAGGAAGTTCATCCAGACTGTTTCTCCAGCATAGCCAGCATAGCGGCCCCTACAATGCCTGCCTGTTCTCCCAGAGCTGCTGGAACTACCGTTACCATTTTAGCTAAACCAGTCAAGGCTGACTTGTTTAAACTTTTTCTTGCAGGTCCTAAAATGAGTTCTCCTGCATTGGCCACACCTCCACCTACAACTATCCGCTCGATGTTCAGGAGGTTGACAACGTTTGCCAGACCAACACCGAGGTACTTTCCCACATCTCTCAGTACGTCCAATGCTACTTTATCTCCCTGTGTTGCTGCAGTGCTGACATCTTTCGGCGTCATTTTTTCTGGATCTATCTTTTTTAAAAGTGATTCTTGCCCGGAGCCTATCTTTCCCCTGACCTGGCGGATAATAGCGTATGCTCCAACGAAAGCTTCCACGCACCCTTTTCTTCCGCACGTGCAGACTGGGCCATCCTGCTGAATTGTTGTGTGCCCAAATTCTCCAGCCAGTCCGCCTGCACCGTGGTAGATTTTTCCCCGGAGTATTAACCCACCTCCCACACCAGTACCCAGAGTAACCATGAGCATCTCTTTTGCACCTCTCCCCGCTCCGCAAGTAAATTCTGCCAGAGCGGCTAAGTTAGCATCATTGTCAACAACCACTGACATATTGAGGGGTTTCGCCAGCTCCGCTGCGATGTTTACCCTATGCCAGCCAGGAAGATTTGGCCCCTCCAGAAAGATACCTCTTTTTACATCGACCTGTCCAGCTATTCCAATTCCCATGTGTCGGATCAGAACTTTATCATCTGCACTTTCAATCAATTCGTGGACTATCTTCTTTATCCTGGTCAGAACGTGGTTTACTCCTCCATCAGCCTCTGTAAGGATTTTTTTCTCTACTACGATTTTCCCATTTTTTGATACTATTCCTCCCTTGATATTTGTTCCTCCAAGGTCAATTCCTACAAAAAGTTCTTGCTTATTCATTTCGCTCCTTTAAAATTCAACAATCAAATAGGGGAATCAAAAATGAAGTTCATTTTTTACTAAACTTTGGTAAAAATGGAAAATGACCGATATAAAATTCCAAATGACAAATACACTATGGAATTAACCCTTTAGGGTTTCAGTACTTATTTATGAAAGGCTAAAGCCTAAATTCCAATAAAAAGTAAACTCGCATTTTATCAACTCATTTGGAGATGGACCTTTTTATCTTATTCCTTTTCATTTCTTCTTCTTGGCCACAGTTTTTTCAATCTCTCTTTAATCTTTTTTTCTTCTCCTATTTCCTTTGGCCGATAGTAAATCTTTCCCTTTAATTTAGGCGGCAGAAATTCACTCTCCACAAAACTACCTTCATAATCGTGAGCATATTTATATCCCTTAGCGTAGCCCATTTTTTTCATCAATCCTGTGGGGGCGTTTCTCAGGTGAGGGGGAACAGGTTCTGAGGAAGTATTCTTAGCATCCTCTATGGCTTCAGTAATTGCCAGGTAAGCAGCGTTACTCTTTGGAGCAGAGGCAAGGTAGGTGGCTGTCTGAGCAAGGATGATTCTTGCTTCTGGCATGCCAACAACATGAACCGCCTGAAAGGCTGCATTTGCAATTACAAGTGCCTGCGGATCGCTGTTCCCCACATCCTCTGAGGCCAAGATCACCATGCGTCTGGCAATGAAGAGCGGATCCTCACCTGCCTCGAGCATTCTGGCTAACCAGTAAACAGCCGCATCAGGATCTGAACCCCGCATAGATTTGATAAAAGCAGAAATTGTGTCGTAATGAAAATCCCCTTTTTTATCATAGAAAATAGCCTGTTTTTGCATGGTTTCTTTAACAGTTTCCAGTGTAACCATGCGTTTTCCCCCTCTTTCTTGAGCCAGCTTACTGCACAGTTCAAGGCCGTTAAGAGCGATCCTTCCGTCTCCTGCTGAAAGATGAATGAGCGCGTCTTTAACCTCATCAGGTATTTCCAGATTTCGCTTCTTGAGAATTTCGTCGATCTTAAGACTTCTATTGAGAATTGTTCTGATCTCTTCTTCTTTTAACGATTCCATTTTGTAAACCCGGCATCTGGAAAGAAGAGGGGCGATGACCTCGAAAGAGGGATTCTCAGTAGTGGCACCGATGAGAATTAAAGTTCCCTCTTCTACCGAATGGAGAAGTGCATCCTGCTGGGCTTTATTAAAACGATGTATTTCGTCAATGAAGAGAATCGTCCGCTTTCCCAACCCCCTTTGATTAACTCTGGCTTGCTCTATAATCTTTCTGACATCGGTCAATCCTGCTGTAACCGCACTAATACCAAAAAAAACAGCCTCTGTTTCAGCAGCAATAATCCTTGCTAAGGTTGTTTTCCCAACACCAGGAGGCCCCCAAAAAATCATAGAGGTAGGTTCGTCTCCCTCTATGATTTTTCTTAAAACCCGCCCTGAACCCACAAGATGAGTCTGTCCAACAAATTCCTCCAGAGTTTTCGGGCGGACTCTTTCTGCCAGAGGTGGAATGGTCGATTGTTTCTTAGTTGATTTTTCTGTAAAAAGATCCATAACACACAAATTTAAAGGAATTAATGCCTAAAGTCAAGAATAAACGCCAGTCGGGAAAAACCGAGATTTTTCAGGTAAGAGATAAAAAAAGTGGAGAAATTAGCAAGGAGTTAAGGCGTGAGCCTTTTATTCTTTTTGAGTTTCAGCTTTTTGTCCATCAATTAGTAGGGACAGAACACTGTTCTGTCCCTACATTCCCCACAGACTAATTTTGAACCCAACCCCGGTGCAGGCCAAACTGTTCTAAATATTCTTTGACCTGTTGATATTCAGCCGGGGTAATCCGCCTGTTAATAGCTAGCATTGATAGGGCTTTATAGGCAGGAAAATACTGACTCATCAAACTTATATAGGTGTTGGGAGAGATTTGTTCAGCAATGAATCGAAGGGTTTCCTTCGTGCCTGCAATGTCTTCCGGTAAAACAAGCTGACGTATAAGCAGCCCCTTTTTTGCGATTCCATCTTCATCAATTTGCAGATCACCAACCTGACGGTACATCTCTTTTACTGCGGTTCTATTAATTTCCGGATATGTTCTGGCAGAAGAGTATATTTTAGCCATTTCAGGGTCGCTGTATTTCATGTCGGGCATGTAAATGTCAACTATACCCTCCAACAGTTTCAGCGTGCTTAGGGATTCAAAGCCACCGCAGTTGTATACGATGGGAATCTTCAGCCCCTTCTTATATGCAATAAGAAGAGCAGCCATAATCTGAGGTGTAAAGTGGGTAGGTGTAACTAAATTTATGTTGTGAGCACCTGCTTTTTGTAACCGCAGCATGATTTCTGCCAGCCGGGGCACGGTGATTTGATTCCCGTGAAGGAGATGACTGATCGGGTAATTCTGGCAGAATGCACAACCAAGACTGCATCCCGTGAAGAAGATCGTTCCTGAGCCGCGAAATCCAGAAATGGGAGGTTCTTCACCGTGGTGCAAATTATCTGATGAGACCACTGGATGGAATCCCACTCCGCAGATTCCTTTTTCATCTGCAAGCCTGTCAGCGCGGCATTTTCTCGGGCAGACCTCACAGGATTTTAATAGAGCGTAGGCTTTTTTTAGCCGGGATTTAAGAAGAGAAATTTTGAGTTCAGTGTTCATTGGTGAGTTGTTATTTAAGACCTGAGCTTTTTGGGAAATGGAGTTGTCTCATAACGATAAATCCGAAATTCTAATATCAAAGCCCAGAACAGCTGATTGTTACAGAAGAATAACTTTTGATGCAGTCCCTCCAGAGCTTAAGATTCAACACTCAAGCAGAATTAGATTCCTCGCTTCGCTCGGAATGACATGCACTGCGTGTCATTCTAAGGAGTGCCGATTCATCGGCACGACGAAGAATCTTCTGCCATCCAACATTCTGGAACACGAGACTTCTCACCAGCTAATGCGGACTTTGATACAAGGTATCAATAAGTCGCTGAAGTTACAGGACTCTCCTCCACTCATCGGTTATCTCTTTTTTTAATTCTTCGAGCTTTTTCTTGAGTTCCATCCACTGTTTGCCGTACTGAGAAACGTCTTCTCCCCTGACTTGAGCAGATTTCATCTTTTCCCGGACATCCTGAATCAGATTTTTGATTTCCTCCTGCCTGAGAGTTAACACGCAGTCCAATCCAAATTGGGGCTTGTCTGTATCTTCATCAATTCTTTCTACAAGAAGCTTTGTCAGGTACTGAAGCACACCGGGGTCATCGTTGTGTTGGTTCATGAGATAGTTTGAATCCGGTATGCTGCCGCGAAGAAAGCCTTCGTACAATTCTTCAACAAGAATACGGCTCTCTCTTTTTTGAAAGTGCTTTGATTCCACATGACTGAAAATAGCTTTACTCCATTTTTCTCCGTCTTCAAGCAGAAGCTTAACAATGCCCTGTTCTGCCTGCTCCCTTGCTGAACCAATTCTCTCCTTGATCCCGTTATATGCTGTTCCTCCTTTTCCCATCCCTTTGCGAATCTGACGGATGAGAAACCTTTCCTCTACTCCCAGCTTTTCTGAGACTTCTTTGATTGTAAGATTTCTTTCCAGCGGATCACGAATCTTTTCAACGGTATTCAAAATGATCCTTGCTGCCTCTGCTCTGTCTGCAGGTGTCTTTAATTTTCCCTTTCTTCGCCATTGGTTCAGGCGAAAATCAATGAATGTTTCAGCCGATTTTAACAGCTCTTCCATTGCTTCTCTGCCGTGATCCCGGAGGAAACTATCCGGGTCTGAACCTCCTGGCAGGGGTACAACACTCACATTCAGACCTGCACCCACAAGAATATCAACACCTCTCAGAGCTGCATTGAGTCCTGCAGAATCTCCGTCAAATACCAGGATCACATTTCTCGTGTAACGGGACAAGAGCCTTGCCTGTTCTTCAGTTAGAGCTGTTCCAGAGCTCGCCACTGCGTAGTTAAAACCGCTTTCATAGAGACGCATCACGTCTGTATATCCTTCCACGAGAAGTGCTTGGTCCTTCTGCCGCATACCTGTCTTTGACTGAAAAAGTCCGTAGAGAATTCGGCTCTTCTGATAGATAAGTGTTTCTGGTGAGTTGAGATATTTTGGGCTGCCCTCTTTTTCTTCTATGACTCTTCCCCCAAATCCTACAACACGACCTGAAGGATTCAGAATCGGGAATATAATTCTATCCCGAAATCGGTCGTAGTATCCTGTCCCGTCCTTTCTTTTGACAACAAGTCCTGCCTTCTGAAGTATCTCCGGATGGATTGAGTTTTCTTTAGCTTTTTTTAAAAGTCCATCCCACAGGTCAGGAGCATACCCTATCTGAAAATCTTTTATAACTTCTCCACCAAATTTTCTCTCTGAAATATAGGCCAGCGCCTTCTTTTCTCCTTCAGTGTTGAGGAGACAGTTCTGAAAGAATTTTGCAGCAAACTGATTGGTATGATAGAGGGTCTCGGTCTCGTGTACCTTTCCGTTGTCCCTTTCATAGGTTGGAAGAGGAATCCCTGCTTTTTCTGCCAGGGAGCGGAGAGCTTCTAAGAAACTCACATTTTCCATTTTCATTACAAATGTGAAAACGTTTCCACCAGCTCCACACCCAAAACAGTGATAGAAACCTCTCACAGGATCGACACTGAAAGATGGGGTTTTCTCAGTATGAAAAGGACAGAGTCCAACAAAAGATTTCCCCCGTTTCTTCAGTGTTACGTACTGAGAGATTGCTTCTACAATATCTGTTGCTTCACGAATTTCCTCAATCTTTTCCTGAGGGATTCTCATTTCAACTCCACAATAGTGACTCCTGTGTCACCTTCATTCCAGTTGCCAAAGCGCTGAGTTTTTACAAGGGGATGGTTCTTAAGATATTTACCAATTTCCCTCCGCAGGACGCCTGTTCCCTTGCCGTGGATAATCCTTAGCTGGTTAAGCCCGGCCGCAGCAGCATCTCCTAAGTATTTATCCACTGTTGCCACTGCTTCGTCTGCTGTCATTCCTCTAAGATCAATTTCATCGCCAACTTCCCTGTTCAATTTGTAACTCGCCAGTCCTGAGTGAACTTTTCTTTCCTCAGGGGGCTCTGCAGGACACAGTTCTTCAATCGGAATTTTCAGCTTGATGCCATTCTGCTCTACAAGAACTCTTCCTGTTCTGTCAGGATTCGAGATGATTTTTCCCCTGCCTTCGTGTCCTTCCCATAAAACCCAGTTGTCCATGGCAAGAGAGACCGGCTCTCTGGTCTTTTCTTTTTTGGAAAGGTTTTTTATTTTTTCCTTCTGGGTTTTGATATCTTCTCTCACTCTTCGGACAACTTCTGGTGCAGCCTTGCTCTCTTTAATTTCACGGACTGCTCTTTCCACCAGAGCATTGGCACTTTGTAGAACTTCCTCTGCTTGATCAAGGATTTTTTGTTTTCTCTCCTTACTCTCCTTTTCTATGGTCTCGATCTGTTTCTGGTATAGTTTAACCAATCCTGAAAGCCTGCTCTCTTTGATTTCAGCTTCTGCAAGGAGGGAATGACTTTTCTGAAGTTCTTCCTCTAAATGAAGTATTAAGCGGTCCAGTTTGCCCCGCTCTTTTCCCACAAGGGCTCTGGCTTCATTTACAATTTCTTTTGGAATACCCAACCTTTCGGCAATCTCAAATGCGTAAGAAGAACCGGGTATTCCCATCTGGAATCTGTATGTTGGTCTCAATGTTTCCTGATCAAAAACCATTGATCCGTTTTCCACACCAGGTTCTTCGTGGGCAAAGATCTTTAACGTGCCGATGTGTGTTGTGGCAATGGTGACACATTCCCTTTTTGTTAGAGTCCGGAGAAAAATATCCGAAAGAGCTGCTCCTTCAGCAGGATCTGTGGAAGAGCCTATTTCATCGAGAAGAACCAGGCTCCCTTTATTCGCTTTTTCTAAGATAGTTTTGATGTTTTCCATGTGAGAAGAAAAAGTAGAAAGATCCTGCTCAATTGACTGGCGGTCTCCGATGTCAGCAAAAATCTGTGGGAAAATAGGCATAATAGTTCCCTCCTCTGCTGGTACGTGAAGCCCGCACTGGTGCATCAGTGAGAGAAGCCCCGCTGTCTTCAGAGCAACTGTTTTACCGCCGGCATTTGGTCCCGTAACAATCAGGGTTTTTATCTCTCCTCCAATACGCAGTGAGAGGGGGACAACTTCTTCTTTTTTTTCTCTCATGATAAGAAGGGGGTGCCGGGCTTGTTTGAGCTCAAGAATCCCATCTTCTCCTGTGACTGCCGGATTACCATCTATTTCCAGTGAGAACTTAGCACGCGCCGCTGTACTGTCTATTTCGCCGAGGAGCAAAAAATCTTTTTCTATCTGGTGATGATCCTCACGAACACGGTCCGTCAGATTCTTGAGAATCTTTTCTATCTCATGGCGTTCCTGAATTTTAAGATAGCGTATCCTGTTGTTCATTTCCAGAACTTCAAGAGGCTCTACAAAAACAGTTGATCCGCTTGCCGATTGATCTACCACAACTCCTTTAAGACGGCCTCTGTGGTTTTCCTTCATGGGAATAACAAGTCGCCCATCCCGCAAGACCAGTCTATCCTCCTGGGCATAGTTTTCTGCTACCATTCTCTTGAGAATTGATTCTAATTTTTTTCGTACCTGAACTGCTGCCCTGTTTATTTCGGCCCGGAGTTTAGAGAGGGCAGACGAAGCTATATCTTTAACCTCTCCACTGGTATCAATGATTCTGCTGATTTCTTTCTCAAGTTCAGGGAGAGGAACCAGCTCCTTGATTTTTTTCTCGAGAAGGGGATACTTATGGTGGCAGTCAAGAAAATAGGCTTTTACCTTTCTTGCAGTACTGAGAAAACGATTCAAGGCTAAGAAATCTTCCTGACTGAGGAACGAACCTTCTATTTCTGCTCTCTTCAACAGGGGCCTGAGGTCAGCAAATTCATTCAGAGGGAAGGGATCGTCGTACCTGAAGATATCTCTCATCTCTGTTACCCTTCCCAGTTCTTTCTCAAGAAGCGCCGGGTCAGTAAAAGGAGAAAGACTTT
>CAZPNF010000035.1:0-9783 GCA_964587715.1 uncultured bacterium
GTCTACCACCTTATCCCAGAGCCTCATAAAATTAGCCTTTCTTTTTGAAAGGATTAGTTGGCCGTCAGCGTCCTCGATTGTGTCTAAGTAGACTTCAACTTTATCACCTACTTTAACCTCTGGTGGGTCCCCAAATTCTTCAAGGGGAATAGAGCCTTCAGACTTGAAACCTATGTCGATCAGAACTTCCTGCTCAGTAACGGCTAGGACTTTCCCCACTACAATTTGACCCTCGTTGATGTCACTTAACGTTCTGTCGTAAAACTCAACAAATCGTTGGTATTCTTCATCAGAATATTCTTGTTCCTCTGTACTGAAATCCTTTACTGAATTTGGTTTTTCAGTAGAGGATATTGTATCGCTCTCTTGAGAAGAATTGGATTTGGCCTCACCTCCTTCGTCTGGAAGAGTAGGTTTTTCCTCTTCCAAGTTTGCTGTTTCGTTTTGTTCTAATTTTTCTTCATCCACCATGGAAATTTTCCTCCTTTGCTATTTTTTAACCCTTTCGGGTTTTCTACTGTTTTGTGGTTGCTGAGATAATTCTTCATTTCTTCCAACTGCCAGCGGGGAGTGGACGCTCCTCCAGAAATACCTATTTTCTCAGCATCTTTGAGCCATTCTTTATCTATTTCCTCTGGCTGCTCAACTTTGAAAGAATGTCCGTTAACTTTTAAGGCTGTTTTGTGGAGGAGTCGACAGTTAGAAGAATTTTCTCCTCCAACAATAATGACTACGTTCTGTTGAGAACTGAAAGTTCTTATGTCACTCTGCCTGTTATGAATGAACCTGCAGGTTGTATCTACAATCTTCAGGTTTGATAATTTACCCGATAGTATTTTCCGTACTTCTGAGAAAAGAACTGGATCAATGGTTGTCTGAGCAAGTAATAAACTGCGTTCCTCAAAATCTTGCTGAATTGCCTCTTCCTTGCTGTACACAATGATTCCATTACCGTTTGTTCGTGTTAACAATCCTATAACTTCTGGATGAGTTTTGTTCCCTACAATAATTATTCCCCATCCCTCCCTGACGTGTTGATCTACAATATCCTGGGAATGCTGCACAATGGGGCAGGTGGCATCTACGATTTTGAATCCATATTCCCGTGCTGATTGGAGAATTTCTTCAGGCTCTCCGTGGGTTCTTACAAGAAAATAGGGATTAGCAGATTCCCCCCTATTTGCCAGATTTGCAAGTTTTCCAGGTTTGATAAGTTTTAAACCAAGATTCTCCAATCTCTCCACTTCTCTGCGGTTATGAATTAATTGCCCCACGGAGTAAAGTACATTTCCTTTTAATAAGACTTCTTCAGCCATAAGGATAGCCCGCTCCACACCCGGGCAGGGTTTGGCATTTGTTTCAATGGTGATGAGCATGTTCAAGCTCCTTTATGCGTGTCATTGCTTCTTCACTAATCCTTCGGTAAATTTCCTTCAAGGGGAGTTTGAGTGATCTGAAATGGTCAATCTCAATTGGCCGACCGAAAGTTACTCTTATTCTTCTCCGCAGTAAATTGGGAAAGAGCCGAAACGTTCCGGATAAATGGACCGGCAAAACGTTGCTTCCACTTCTCCATGCCAGCATTCCAACGCCCCCCCTAGCTTTTTGGAATTTACCGTCTCGGCTTCTTGTTCCCTCCGGGAAGAGGAGAAGAGAATGGTCTGCTCTAAGTATGTGAAAAGCAGTCTGAATGGCTCGACGATCTCCACCTTCTCTTTGGAGAGGGATTGCATTTAATTTTTTTAAAAGTTTCCCCAGAGGTGGGAAACGGAAGAGTTCTTCCTTGGCAAGGAAATGAAGTTCACGCGGAGAAAACGTACCTACGATGAAGGGGTCGTATCCTGAAACATGATTTACTGCTAAAATTACTCGTCCAGTCTTTGGAAACCATTTTTTGCCGTGAACTTTTACTCCCAGAAAGGCTCTGAATATCATGGAGAGTAACGATCGTATGTACCAGTAGAGAGAGTTTTTATAACCCTTCATTTTTGTATTCCCTCTTCTGTTGAATTTTGTCTACCACAAAAGTTATTTGTTCCTCAATATTCATTTTGGTTGTATCAATAAGAAGTGCATCTTTTGCTTTTTTCAGTGGACTATTCTCCCGGTTACTGTCTCTCTGATCTCGCCTTTCAATTTCATACATTAAATCTTCTACTGAGACATTTATCCCCTGTTGTGCCAGATCCTTCTGCCTTCTTTTGGCGCTTTCTTTTAAAGAAGCAACCATGAAAAATTTGATATCTGCATCCGGGAAGACAACAGTTCCCATGTCGCGTCCTTCTGCCACAATATTTCCTTTCTCCCCTAATTTTCTCTGAGAAGCCACCATTACTTTACGTACAGTGGAAACTTCGCAGACAGGTCCTACTGTTTTGTCCACCTGAGGAAGACGAATATCCATGGATACGTCTTCTCCATCCATTAGAACTTTTGTGCCTTTGTCCGAAGGTATCAGGTCTATTTTTGTTGTTTCTGCCAGATGTCCAATTTCCTTAGTATTGTCCAGAGGGATTTTCTCCTGCAGGACTTTTAATGTTAATGCCCTGTACATAGCACCGGTGTCTAAGTAGAGCCATCCTAATCTATGAGCTACCATTCTTGCTGTTGTACTCTTGCCAGAAGCAGCCGGTCCGTCGATTGTGACAATGAAACCCTGTTTTTTGTTTTTCTCCATATTTTTTTCCATTAAAGTATTTCTGGCATGACATTATTTAACCATTTCAAAACTTTCTCTGCAGCTTCTCTGGCCTCTTTTGCATCGTCTTCCGAAGGCATGTACCAATCATCTGGATAGCGAATCTCAATTGCATATGGCATAAGTGTAGCAAGTGCATCTCGTAAATGTTCCGCATCCTTATTTAACGGTAGTATCTTTTCTAAGATCAGCAAGAGATCATGAGTTAAAGGATAAGGTTGTCCGTTTCCTACTAAATATGCCTTGAGGAGCTTTTCGGCCGCTTGTTGGCAATGGAAACAAATTGTGTCAAAAGGAGCTACTTCTGCTTTGAGATTATTGTCTGCGTTAAGCAGATCATTTTTAGCTTTGAGTACCCACTGTTTCGCTATTTCGGTTTCTTCTGACATATACTGTTTTTCCTTCTCGTAATACAGTCGACACAAAAGACACACGAGACCTTTTACCTCTTTCGATTTCTTGCGGTGTGTAAACCAACAAATCCATTCCAAAGGGGTATGGACGAAGTGATTTGTATATTGCACGACTGCGTTTGAATCTAGGAAGTTTGCTTTCTGCAATAATCATTAAATCTACGTCACTATTTTCCCTGGCATTACCACGAGCATAGGAGCCGAATAAAATAATTTGCTCGGCATTAACCGCAATTCCAATGCGTTTTGCAATTTTTGCTATGTCATGTTTATTAATCATAATAGCTTATCAATAAGAATAACATTACCGTTGAAGCTCCTAATTTGAATCAGCAAAAAGAATTACTTTTGAACCTTTGCAAAAGTTCAGTTGTCTAGAAAATAACACCTATCCTTAATCCATTGGGGCACAAACTTACAAAGAAACTTTTCTGTCTTTTTCTTAAAGATGGTTTAGGGTCTGTTCTGTATTTTCTATCATAGTTAGCATAATCATTAATCGCTTTTGTGGGCTGAGTAAATATTTGAATTTCTGTGACTGCCGTACCAAGTGCAAAATTTCCCAGCCCTTCCCAGATACTTCTCTTAAAGCCCAGCCATACTATAAGGCCGCTGGTGAGATTCACAGCTCCTACTATTAGTTGTGTTCTAAATGATCTTCCGTCTTTTTCTCTCTGGGCGCATTTTTGTAATAGTCTTTCCCCTTCTAATAGTTTTTTTCTTCTTTCTTGAGGCGTGTTTTCTGGTATACTCCGGAGTGTTGCTGGTGCACTGCCAGGAGTCATGGGATCAATTATCTGTCCTGCTGCACCCAAAAAAGTAACTGCGGCTCCCAGAGTCATGTCCTGCTTTGTTTTTTTGGAGTCACTAATAAAAAAGTTTGCACCCTGTCCAACAGTTACAGCACTGTATCCTATTAACCATCCGTACCACCACCTATTGGCATTGGTTTTTCTTCCATCGAGCATTTTTTGAATGTAATCTATTCTTTCTTTAACCAGAGAATCAGGCAGTTCTGAGACAGAATTCTGTGCCGAAACAATATTGACCTCATACATAAAAATTATTGACATAAAAACTGCTGTTAAAGCTGTTTTATTGAAGTAGTTTTTTCCCATGGTAATAGAACCTTATAAAGCTCCTCTAATAACTTAATAAATTCATCTGACTTTTTCCCAGATCGTTCCAGAGATAAACGAAGTAGTCTCTGGAACGATCTCTATCATCTTAGATAATGTCTCAAATGTTTGGCATACCACTGCCCAATAAAATCCTTACGGATTAACTCCCTTAGATTTTCCCGGATTTAAAGCGTAAGCCTTTAATTTTTCCTTTTGAGATTACTATCACTTATCTCCTAATCCCCGGTTGCCAAAAAGGCAATGTCTCCCCTCTGCCCGTTACTATAATCCAACTTTCTGATATAGCTTTTCTATTTCTTCAATAGTAAGTTCTCTCCATTCTCCAGATTTTAACCCGTCTACTGTCAAGCCAGCGAATCGGGTGCGTTTCAATTGAATGACAGGATGGCCGATTGCCCTCATCATTTGTTTGATCTGTCGTTTCTTACCTTCATGAATGCGTATTTCCACCAGGGTTTTTCTCTCTTTTTGGTCGAGAATCTTAGCATTACCCTTTACAATAACACCCGGATTAATGGCTACTCCTTCTGCCAATTTCTGGATAGCTTCCCTTTTTACGTATCCATCAACCCAGGCCTGGTATACCTTGCCAACTTCATATTTTGGATGTGAGAGTCGATAAGATAGTTCCCCATCGTTTGTGATAAGAAGGGTACCCTCTGTGTCATAATCCAATCTGCCTACAGGGAAAAGCCGTTCATCTGCTCCGACAAGATCCACTACAGTTTTTCGGTCGCTGTCATCCTCCACAGAAGTAATTACACCAGCCGGCTTGTTCATCAAAATGTACTTATAAATTTGAGGTGGCTTTAAGAGCTGGCCATCCAGAAAGATTTTATCTCTCTCAGGATCTACTCTGTAACCTAACTTTTTTACCACCTCTTCGTTAACAATAACTCTGCCCTGGGCAATAACTATATTTGCTTTGCGCCGGGCCGCTACACCGCAGAGGGCAAGATATTTATTCAACTGCATCCTTTGGGAGATTTTTCTCATCCTTCAAAAGTTCTTCTATTTCCCTGGGTTTGGGTAAATCAAAAATATCGTTTATGCCGAAGTATCGCAAAAATTCTTTTGTCGTTCGGTATAAAAGGGCTCTCCCCGGTCCCTTTGAACGGCCAGAAATTGTAATTAATTTTCTCTCCAGCAGTGTTCGCACCACACCGTCGCAGTTTACTCCACGGACTGCTTCTATCGTACTTTTGGGAACAGGCTGTTTAAATGCAATCACAGAAAGAGTTTCCAGCGCAGCAGGAGATAGTTTTGACTTTATTCGTTTTTGAAAAAGTTTTTTGATCCACTGAGCATAGGTCTCCCGTGTAACCATCTGAAACCCGCCAGCAACCCGGATTATGTGAAAAGCACGGTTCGTCTGGCTGTACTCGATATTTAATGTCTCTACTGCTTTCTTTACTTCTGAAACAGTTATTTCTCCAATATATCTTTTGATCTGCTCTGCTGATAATGGAACGTCTGAAGCAAAAATCAATGCTTCCACTATCTGTTTTAAAAATTCAAAGTTTGTTTTTTCCACTCTAAGCTGCTTTTCTTGATATCCAGATTTCTCCAAAAATAGAAACTTGCTGCACAAGGATGCGGTGTGTTCTAATAAGTTCAAGGATGGCCACAAACGTTACAACAATGGTGATGCGTTCTTTTAACTCGGAGATTAATTCCCTGAAACAGATGTGATCTTTTTTCTCCAGTAATTTCAAAAGAAATTGAATCTGGTTTTCAATTGTTGGTCCTGTCGGGCCTATCTTGTGAACCGTTGTTTTAGGGATGTGATCCAGTGCATATTTGAAAGCAGTGAGGAGGTCAAACATGGTTGCGTCTTTAAGTACGACTTCTTTTTTTTCGTACTTTTTCTCCCATTCAAAATAAGAGCGAGGGAAAAGTCTCCGCTGCTCTGTTTCCCTGTCGGTTAGAGATTCTGCTACTTCTTTAAACCGTTTGTACTCCAATATCTGTCGAACCAACTCTGCCCTGGGATCTTCTTCTATTTCTTCCTCTTCTGTATTACCTGGCAGAAGCATCTTTACCTTAATTCTTATTAGAGTAGCTGCCATTAGAATGAACTCTCCTGCTACTTCTAAATCCAGTTCCCGCATGAGTTCAATATATTCCAGGTATTGTCTTGTAATGATGGCTATAGGAATATCGTAGATATCTATCTCTTCTTTTTTTATTAAATAGAGAAGAAGATCTAAAGGGCCTTCAAAATTGGGCAGTTTTACTTGATACCCTTCTTTTTTCCCAAGATTTAAGTTTTCCGCTACTGTCACCCCATTTGCATGGCTTTCCTTACATCGGCCATTGTTGTTTGTGCAACCTCCCGTGCTCTGCGGTCACCTTCCTCAATAATTTCTGCGACCTCACTTCTGTGAGATTCGTAGTAAGCTCTTTTCTCACGGAAAGGAGAGAACTTTTCTTCGATCATTTTGGCTACTTGTTTTTTATGTGCAACACACCCAAGTTTTCCTCCACGGCAGTCAGCATCAATTTGATCAATGTCCTGAGGAGAAAAATTTTTATGATAGGCAAAGACAACACAACCATCAGGATTCCCCGGATCAGTCAATTTGATTTTGTTAGGATCAGTATAAGCCGTCATGACTTTTTTTTCTATTTCTTTTGGGGAGTCAGATAAAAAAATAGCATTCTTTAGAGATTTACTCATTTTGCGGCCATCCAGGCCGGGCAGCCTGGATGATTTTGTTAAGAGAGTTTTTGGCTCAGGGAATACCTCCCCATACAAATTGTTGAACCTCCGTGCAATCTCCCTGGTAATTTCTACATGGGGGGCCTGATCTTCTCCTACAGGTACTGCATCTGCTTTGTAGACTAAGATGTCTGCTGCCTGAAGTACAGGGTAACCGAGATGACCGTAAGACATAATGTTTTCAAGCCCCAGGTCTCTGGCCTGTTCTTTTACAGTAGGATTTCGCTCTAGCCTCGGCACTGTTATTAACATCGAAAAAATGAGATGAAGCTCAGCATGTTCCTTAATGTGAGACTGGATAAAAAGAGGGCTTTTTTTAGGATTCAGCCCTGCACTGAGCCAGTTTATTACCACTTCGATGCTGTTACTGGTGATCTGTGCAGTGTGTTTTAAATCTGTTGTAAGCATGTGCCAATCTGCGATCATGTGGAAACTATCGTATTCTTTCTGGAGCCATATCCAATTTTCTAATGCACCAACGTAATTCCCAAGATGAAGCCTACCTGTGGGCCGCATACCGCTCAATATCCGTTTTTTCTTTACCATGCTCGCCTCAATTCTACACTAACTCATAAAAAGATAAGGTTTCCACCGTTCGTCAGGAATACCAACCAGATGCTGAATGAAAAAGAGGTATCCAGGTTTTCTCGGCTTTTTGAGAAGAATCATTCCAGCCTCTTTTGGAGTTCTGTTTCGTTTTTTTGTGTTGCATTTTACACAGGCACAAACAAGATTCTCCCACGTATCCTGTCCACCGCGGTCCTTTGGTACAATGTGATCCACTGTAAATGGACCTTCTGTTGAGCCGCAGTACTGACATTGGTGATTGTCCCGCTTGATGATATTTTTACGTGTCAGAAGAATCCGCTTTCGAGGAACACGCACAAGCCGACTGAGGCGCACTATACTTGGGAGCGGTATTGAAGTACTTACAGATCTCACCAGTTCATGATTCCGCTCAATTATTTCAGCTTTGTCTAGGTAGAGCAAAATAATAGCTCTCCGCGCACTGCAGATACTCATTGGTTCGTAGTTTTGATTTAGAACCAAAACGCGAGTTTCCAGCATTGTTAATGTCCTCTAAACCTATATAGAAATTTAGTCTAAAATTTACAATAAAATAAGAAAATAATCAAGTCATTTTTAGGAAGCCTCCGGGAAACGGAATAAACATGGTATCCCCTCATGAAATTCCCAAAAAATCCCCAAAAACTAAAAATTGGCTTTGTAGGATAAATTCCATTGTCTCCCATCGAAATCATATATTTTTATAAAATCAAAAAATTTATCTTGACTTTTTGATAAAAATATATTATAATTATCAAACTTTAATGCAAACTGGAGAAAGGTTAAAATCTCGAGATTCCAGATTGTCAATGGGGTGTAGCATAGCTGGCAATGCGCCTGGCTGTTAACCAGGAAATCGGAGGTTCGAGTCCTCCCGCCCCAGCGGTTTTTATTTACTAAACTTTTGCAAACGATAAGGAAAATTTTAAATGTACACATTTGCCCACCACCATCATTATTTTCATTATCATGTACCGGTCTCCGGTGGTGGGCAATTTGCAACTTAAATGCTTAATTCAATCAACTCATTTTTGCAATGCTCACCTGTTCTGGTGGGCATTTTTTTTGGGTGATGGACAAATAAATTCAAGAAAGGACTGAACATGAGCAAGAAAAAGGGAAATGGTACACTTCGGATAGGCATTCCAAAGGGGAGCCTTCAGGAATCAACTTTAAAGTTTTTTTCCAAAGCTGGTTTCACATTTCGAGCCAGCGCAGGGTCATACTTTTTTTCGATCGATGATGAAGACTTGAAAGGAGTCCTTGTACGAGCTCAGGAGATTGCAAAATACGTGGAAGAAGGAATATTTGACATGGGCCTTACTGGAAAAGATTGGATACTCGAAACCCGGGCAGATGTAATTGAAGTAGCTGATCTTCTCTACGCCAAACAGACTCTCAGACCGGTATACTGGGTTCTGGCTGTTCCAATGGATTCTCCAATAAAAGAAGTAAAAGACCTCAACGGGAAAAGAATTGCCACTGAAATTGTAAATTTAACAAGAGATTACTTAAATAAAAGAAAAGTTAAAGCAGAGGTTGAGTTTTCCTGGGGGGCGACAGAAATAAAAGCGCCACTCTTAGCTGATGCAATTGTTGAGGCTACTGAAACAGGTAACTCTTTACGAGCTAACAAACTTCGGGTTGTTGAGACTATTCTTGAATCAACTACGAGGGTAATTGTTAACAAAAAAAGCTGGAAGGATTCGTGGAAGAGAGAAAAGATAGAAAACATTGTTACTCTGTTGACAGGAGCAATTCAGGCTGAAGAACGGGTCGGGTTGAAAATGAACGTTGCTCGACAGGATCTTGACAAACTGGTTAAAATCCTGCCTGCAATGAAAAATCCTACCATTTCTCCACTTTACGACGATACCTGGGCTGCAGTGGAAATCATAGTGGAGGAGAAAGTTGTACGTGAACTTATCCCAAAACTCAAGCGGATAGGAGCAAGAGACATTATAGAATATCCACTGAATAAGGTTATTATGTAAAATGAGGCAATCCATGATTCCAATTTATACGAAAACTGAAGTTGAGAGCTTCATTAAAAAATATGAGACCAGACGTCAACAGGCGTCAAAAAAAGTGCAATCTACTGTTAAGAAAATTCTCAGTAAAGTTCGGGAAAATGGAGACGAGGCATTGTACGAGTACATTCTTCAGTTCGATGGTGTTGATTTAAAAGAATCTGGCCTCAAAGTCCCGGAATGGGAAATAGAACAAGCTGTGGAGTCTATC
>CAZPNF010000035.1:9793-10321 GCA_964587715.1 uncultured bacterium
CTTTCTATTATTAAACAGTCCATTGAGAATGTTCGATACTACCATGAAAAAGAAAAAAGAAACTCATGGCTCACATGGAAAGAGGAAGGCGTTATTCTGGGGCAGAAGATAATGCCACTTGAACGTGTCGGCATTTATGTTCCAGGGGGGCGGGCTTTTTATCCTTCATCTCTTATAATGGCTGGTGTGCCGGCGAAAGTCGCAGGGGTAAAAGAGATTATTGTTACCACTCCTCCTGGTCGGGATGGGAAAATTCATCCTTCTCTGCTCGCCGTTGCGCATCTCCTCGGAATAAAGGATATATACAAGATTGGTGGGGCACAGGCAGTAGCAGCTTTAGCTTTTGGCGCATCTTCGATCCGGCCAGTTGATAAAATCGTGGGACCCGGAAACAGTTTTGTTGCAGAGGCAAAACGTCAGGTTTTTGGTATAGTTGGCATTGACATGATTGCAGGGCCGAGTGAAGTCCTGATCCTGGCTGATGAAACTGCCAATCCTGATTATGTTGCTGCTGATCTTTTAGCTCAG
>CAZPNF010000036.1:0-2669 GCA_964587715.1 uncultured bacterium
ATTTTCCGAAACAAGGTTCCAGCTAATATTAGAAAACTCTACAACAAAACTTCGAGTCTCCGAAGCCCTACGATTCCCCTCTACATCATAAGCAGTTACCTTCCAGTAACACTTCCCGCGACGATAAAATATTCTCCGGAAGTTGCTGAGTTTTAAGCGAACAACTTTATTGGTATCTTTCGGAAAGACTGTAAACGTCTTTCCAAACCCTTTTTTTTTAGACCAGAAACTAACCACGTAACTTCGTACTTTGAAATCAGGCGGGTTTGGATCGCCACGATTTTCCCATACAAAAGAAACAACTCCTCCTGCTATCTTCTCATCATTGTTAGGAGCAAGAAGAGCAAAAGGACGAGGCGTCTGAGTTTGCGGAGAATTAATAACAACAAAATTGCCTCCCACAGAAGCAAAGAGAGGAATTCCCCACAAAAGTAGTAAAGCAAAAAAATAGTTACAGCATACTCTCATTTACCATAAAACCTTACAAAAATATCTCCCGACCGTTTGAGTATTTCTGAACTTTATATTATTTCTACCTGTTTACTGTCCTGGCGGCCACTTATGATTTTTATGATATTCTTCAAGAAATCGTTGGACCAGAATACTAAGTTGATGCCGGTTTGCACTCCCTAACAGTTCGATCATGTTCTCTGCATTCGCCTCAACAAACTGTCCATACTCCAATTTTGGATAGAACCTTTGCGTCTCCATTAAAGAAGCTATTCCAGTTTTCATCAACCTGACTCCCAGCGCTGGATTAACTTTCATCATAGAATCGGCTTCCATCATAGTAGATAGCCCCATAAGAAACTGGGCATCATCCGCAATATAATTATCCTTAAAGATAGGATACCGCGGATATTCAGGGTCAAGGCGACCTGTATAATTTTTCAACAAAGTCTTAAGGGTTGTAAAAACAGGTTTGTACTGTTTCTCTTCTACTAAACTTTCTCCAAACCCAAGCAGTGAAAGAGAAAACATACTGTGCAAATCTTGTTCTTCCTTGTATCTCTTAACAGCACTGCGGAACATTTCAATTGCACCTTCCCAATCTCCCAGAGCCTTTTTACATATTCCCAGGAGGTAGTAAACTCTCAACGAGGGTTTTGCCACTTCATCTAACACAGTATTTGCCTCTCTTATGCGGTTCGCAATTACAAGTGATTCTCCATAATTCAGAAGTTCTTTGTCAGTCAACGAGTGCTCCGGCTCCATAAAAATCGGAGCATACTCTTCAGCAGCTTCAGAAGCTTTTTTCCGGGCTTTTCGTACATTCCCATTTTTCAACAAAGCTTTGGCTTCTTTGAACAACAATGCAGCTCGTCCCAAACCTCCAGTAAGATCGTAGTATCGTTGAGCACGACTGGTATCATCTACCTCTGCCAATGCATTAACAGCATCTTTTATATAACCATTGGGATACTCAGCTAAGACACGTAAAAGGTACTTCCGAGCTTCTCCTTTTCCTATATCCTTACGTTCAGCAGTCTTCTGAAAGTATTTAGCACCCATTTTATTACCCATTTGAAGGGTCATAAAGAATCTGTTATCTTCGGGTAAATAAGAATGAAGACTGTAAGCATAGTCTACTCTCACAATCGCTGCTGAGGCAAAGGGCATGGAAATTCCTATTCCAAAGGAAGTATTGTCTGAGCGGTTATTAAAACCAACTCTGGGGAACAATGCAAATCCTTTTTGTGAAAGGGGAAGAAAACCTTCGACGCCAAAATAATTCCCTGCCCGAGTTCTGGTGGAAATCTCTCTGTCAAATGCAAAGAGAAACTGAGTTCTGCCCAATAAACGTTTAAGAGCAACCCAGCTTCCTGGAATCCAGTCTCTCACTATCCATTTATAGCTGAAACCAAAACGCACAAGTCGCGGAAAGAGATCTGTCTGGCCATTCAACTTATCCCAGCTGGGTTGAACAAGATTTTGTATCGCTAACCCGAGTCGAAGGGGCAAAAGGTAACGGAGTGAAAATACTCTAAAAATAGGTGCATGTATGGGCTGGAACGTAAAGCCTACATCAACTCCTCCAGACCAATCCCGCTGAAGTTCACCAAGTTGCATTGAGGAAGAAGAAACAAGTCCAGGAAAATTCTGATTTACAACTTTTAAACTCGTTCCATACCTAAAAATCCCCCACGATCCTACTTCTTCTCTTGCCCAGGACAAGAGAAAAGCATTTTCAGTAAGACCGAAATCCCCCAATAAAACCCCTGTACTTGTACGCTGTTCATAGCCTGTAGTAGAGAGCTCCACCCATCCAAATGCAAGTGCAGAAGAAGGACCGATAAGATACTTTGCTACTTTATCCTTAACATTTTTGGCAGGACGGGGGATTACAAAACCAAAATGGGTAAACTGACTGTCGTAGTAGAGATTTGAGTACATCGAAGTTATCTCAACCCATTTTGCCCCTACTAAACCTGCAGGATTCCAGTAAACACCACTGGCATCGTCTGCTACAGCCACAAATGCACGTCCCATTCCCAGAGCCCTTCCTCCTATACCGTATCTCAAAAAAGCTCCTGCTCCTCCTCCATCACCCTGGGCAAAGAGAGACAAAGAATAGCCAGAAATAAAGGCTATCAAGATTACGATTCTATAACTTTTTATTTTCATCATTCTCTCAACAGTTTAGGTTACTTTATCCAAAGTCATCTCAA
>CAZPNF010000036.1:2679-10181 GCA_964587715.1 uncultured bacterium
CAGCGATTTTACAGTAAAGTTGGGAATTGCCTTTAACAACACATAGATACCCTCCCTTAGAAACCATATCACCTTTTCCATTTCTCCCATTCCATTCAAAAAAACTTGCCGAAGCATCCTTATGGAGAATTCGAACTAAGTTACCAAAAAGATCAAATATCTCAGCTTCGGTGATTTCTGGAGCACCAACCTTAATAGTTGAAACTACGCCCTGTTCAGGATTGAAAGGATTTGGAAAACATATTAATCTATCCTTACTTTCCTCAGGTGGCCACCAAAAAATTGAAACTGATTGTTGAAGAGACGGCTGTTCGGCTACATCGTACACCCACCAGCTCAGTGTTACAAGAATCTTCTGGGGTGATCTCATTGTATACAGAATAACTGTATCAACATCCATACTGGGGGTATCAATATCATAGAAAAGCGTATCATCTACCGGGGTACTTTTTTCACGAATGGCAATTTGCATCACCTTACCAAATGTGGAATCCGATGCTGCTACTCTAATCTGAATTGCAGGTCCACTTACCCATTTTTTGCCCCCGCTTTCCTCAAGACCTAAGACCCCGGATTTTGCTCTATCCACAACCGGCGGCTCCGCATCCTGAATCGACGTCTCAGGAGGCGACCAGTAACTCATCTGGTATGCACCAACAGAATCCTGAGCAAAATACCTGACGCGATATTCAATGGGGATTCCTTCTGGAAGATTTGGAAAAGGAAAAGTAGCCGAGTCAACATCTACATCATCCACAATTCCCCAGAGTTCTGTATCACCATAATTGGCCCGCACCTCAAAGAAAAGAAGAGTACTCCCTATCTGGGATAGCTCGGTTCTTACACTGTCACCGTACCAGTAAATTGTGTTTTCCCATCCCCATGTATATTCACGTTCAGGAACCAAGCGCGGTGGAGGAAGTGTTGGTTCAATATCCATGCTCATTTTCCACAAAAGTGCTTCCACTTTCCCGGGTGTTTTCCAGACTTGTACTCTTTTCCCCTGACTCATTACTGGCCAAAAGGAAACAAGAGAAAATCCGACTACCAATAAGCTGATTAAAAACAACTTCTTCATCGATTCTTCTCCAATTCAATTGGATTCTTTTTTTACACTACTTTATCATCATCATTTTAATCATTCTCTCAAGTGTTTTGCCTTTCTCGGTTTTCATAATAATTTTTGTTAAATAAATCCCGGTGGCAACACTCCTTCCCCAATCATCCCTTCCATTCCAGACAACAGAATAAGAACCAGCAGACTGGGTTTCGTCTACCAGTGTCCGGACAAGAGTCCCTATAATGCTGTACACCCGTATTTCCACGGAAGCAGCTTCCGGAAGTTTATAAGAAATTACTGTTTGATTATTAAAAGGATTGGGAAAGTTTTGTTTAACATCAAAATCTGTAGGTATATCTTCCTCTGAATTCATTTGATCTTTTCCCTGGGGATTCCCATCATTTTCAGTATAAAAAGCAATGGGAGACCACCCACTTCCCCAGATTGTATCTTGCCGTACTTTCACCCTGAACCATGTGGTATCCATGACAATCGATCCCCAACCACTGGTACAGGCAAACGAAGTTGTGTCAACCCATCCGCTCTGACAGAGCAGTCGGCTGCCGATCTCATTGATACCCATTTCGTAGGCCAATCGGAAATGGTCTGGATTCATGGCAATCTGGAAAAAATATTCTATATTAGTTGAATCTGATGTTGAGTATTGAAGAGAACATTTTTTAAAGCCCTCTGGAATTGGCGGAGGCGGTGTTTTCAAAAAACGGTTCGGGCCGACCCAATCACTATAAGTCAAATTCTCAGCGCTATCCACGCTGATTATTCTCCACTTATATTCTCCATTCTGTACTGTATCGGAAAAACTGTAGTGACCAACCCCGGATTGAGCAGAATCAATCCCAGCAGTATACTCGTGTCCATTATAAGAACGTATAATTTGATAAGCAGCAACATTATCTACAACAAGAGAATCTTTATGAAATAGACTACTGTCACTCCATTCCAGATGAACAATTATGCTGTCAGGAACTCTGTAATATGCCGCAGAGGAAGAAATAATAAAATCTTTCACTAAACGCGGCGGGACAGTATCATAAATATCTGTTTTCATCTTATAAAAATCTGTAGACCAGAGAGCTTCGGACGGATGTCCATATTTATCCCTTGCTGTTATACGGAAGTATACTGTCTTATTATTATTTGAACTCACGGCTTCTGGAATTTTCACTTTGTTAGAACGGTTATTGATATCTGCAGGAAACCACTCGGTAGTCTCTGTTATTCCAGTCAGAGATGGGAATTTACTGTGGAGACTTGCTTCTATTCTTAGAGAAACCGCTCCTCTCGTTGTGTTGTTTAATTGTTCACCGCCTGTACCATGCCATATCCAGGATACAACAGCAGAATCAGAATTAAAATATCTACCAGGAAATGGAATAATCTCAGGAATAAATACAGAGCCTGTGTCGCAAATTGCGCTCATTGTGTTAGCAGCAACTACCTGGTTTAAACTGTCCAGAGCAAAAATATTATAATTATAGATACTGCCGTGCTTCAAAGAACTGCTGGAATCCATGTATGAAAAAACTTTATTAGATAAAACTATATCTGAAACTTCCTGGTCCAGAGTACGGCGCAAGAGAAAAGAGCTTACCTTAAAACTATCAACAAAGCTGGAATCCCATTTTACGAAAATTTTACCTCTGGGCTGAGAGAGTATATCTGCCTTTAAAGTCCTCAGCGACACAGTATACGGTTGCGACCAGCTACTGCGTCTTCCAGCAAGATTATTTGGGAATTCTTTAACCTGGAAAATGTAATTATGGTCAGGCCTGGCATTGTCATATATATACCATGTTTTGTCATCTGTTACGGTATCAGTAGCTACTAATTGCGTTAAGCTGTCCTGATAAACCCGAACCCACGTTGTATAATTGTTTAATACAAGATTTGGATGCGCTCTTTTCCAATATATTACTATTACAAATTTTTCATTTTCGATTTTAACCTGGTGAGAATCAATAGAATCGGGCCGATTGCAGTAAGTTGAATCTAAGTTTGAGAAATCACTTGTATCTCCGAGAACATTGACCATTTGAACCCTGTAGTTATACATCCGATAGGCCCACAGAGTATCGCCGGGTTGGTTTGTCAGTTCATTTTGACCGTAAAAGTCTGTCCAATTTATAAGTTCATCTTTTGATTTCACCACACCTATAATATTATTATCCCGCCACACTAAATAATTCATTACATCAAGTGAGGAACGGTTCCATTTCATATATATGTGCCCTTTCCAATAAGTTGAATCGTTCCAGACCACAAAATTATGCGGTGGTTTGTTCAATGCCCGGATAACAACTTTCGTAGGAGACCAGACACTGGATCTCTTCCCAACATACAAAACCCTGATCTTAATTCTTAAAACTTCATCTGACAGAAGATTTACTATCACCGTATCCCCACCTATTACACTGGCAGGAGTTTCCTCTTTCCCATTGATAGAAACTATATAACCTGTAACATCTTGTGTATCAAAATCTTTTAGTTTAAAAGTCACAAAATTTTGTCTTGTAAAGATTGTGTCCTCTTTTGCCGGATCGTGAGGATAGATATTTGATGAATTAGTATCAGCAAACATCAATAGTAGCCCACCAAGAGCTCTTTCATGAACTTCCCAATCTGCTTTGCTTAAGTCACGTAAATTACCTGCATTATCTTCAGCAACTACCTTGTAAGAAACAATGGGGTTCGATATTGTATCTTTTGTAGAAATCAATGAATCACGTAAAGATGTTTCAGTAAAATCGTTGGGTAAACCAAGTTCAACATAACCAGTATCTACTCCTTCTACGTATCTATAAGCATGATAGCGTTTAAGACCGCTGAGTGCATCAGTGGCAGGTTCCCAGGATAATTTGAATGACCAGTGGGTATACCCCATAGTAGGATCCGTGAAATCTGGATCCTCAATGACAGCTTCCAGCCGGAGATTACGAACATCTTCTGGCGGAAAACAGTCGGGGATGATTTTCCCAGGCCACGTTGTGTCAGTGTTAGAAACATATTCACTGAGAACCCGTCGGATGTAAGTATGTCCACTCACAAAATTGGGATCAATACTTACACCATTGTACTTTGCATAATCAAAAATAAAAAAGACACTATCAGTATTAGTAGATGATACCCATCCCCTTTTTCTCAGTGTATCCGGCGAAATATATCCGCTGCCGCTCTCGAAATATCTCATCCCCAAACTTGGAGGAGAGTCAAAATAGGAACTATCTTCACGAACTGCCTCGAAACGAATTCTTTTTTCTCTTCCATCCAGTCTAACCCAGATGGTATCTATTGAACCCTTATGGTAGAGGTGAGTAGTCGATGAAGATGCAGTTGTATTTTCTTCTAACTCTTCTGATGATGAACCATCTTCAGTTGCAGTAATACCATTAGATCTTTCTCCATCTCCTTCGTTGCCAACTTTATCCACAGCACGTACACGGTAGTAATAGGTAACTCCCGAATCAATTGAAGTATCCATCCACTTTAGAAAAACAGATTGACCATTTTCTGTTGTAACGGAATCGGCTAAAAGTTTTTCATAACCAGTATCAACAGCTCTGTAAATTCGGTAGAAGTCCACCCCACTCATATCATCTGTAACAGTATTCCAGGAAACTTCTATCCCTCTACCCGGCTTTGAGAGTGCCTGAAGTCCAGTAACGCGATTGGGAGGAGTATTATCCTGAGTAGAATAAACAGTATTAGAATAAAGAGAAAGAGTATCTGTCGGCGTTTCATAGACTATCTTAGCAAGATAACCATATGTATGTCCGCTTTTCAGACCAGTGAAAAATGCCTGAAGGGTGTCTGTCACGTTAACTTTATAAAGCCCTTTCACAGACTTTTCCAGATTCTCTCGATTGTCCATGTCAAAATAATAAATTTCCTGGAGAACATTTTCCTTAACAGGCACCCATGAAACTATGTTGCTAAGACCCTGCGTATAAGCTGGCTCTTTAAGAACAACTGGACGGGGATATTGCGACTCAGTAACATCGATATATACTTTAAACCAGTTTCCCGACCATGAATTTCCTCCTTCATAACCGTACCAAACTGTAAATGAATCCACACCGGCTGAAACAGGATGAATGTAAGCAACAGTACGTAATGTACCTGTTTTCCCTGAGAGGAGAGTATCAGATTTGTCCTTCCAACCTTCCAACCATTCAGGAAGATCAAAACGCCAATCTTTAATCAAAAACATGTTGTAGTTATCACCGGAACTATTAGAAACATGAACAACAAATTCGACACCTCTGATCTCATTTGTCGTCATCTTTAACCTGACGTCCTTATTCCAACTCTTCACCTTTTGACCATTGTTTAAGAGAGTAACTTCTAACCACTTATAACTTCCATATAAAGTGGCAGTCACATTAACCAGGGATAAAAAGAGAATCAAAACCCCCCGGGCCTTCCAACCCATTTTCATTTCTTAACCTCCTCATCAGTATCGATGGAAAACTTTCTATAAACATATCAAAATTTTATTTTAATGTCAAGAGAAAAGAAGTTCTTTCCCTGAATGACGCTCATTTTTAGTATGTTGCAGATTAGAGTGAAGAATCCACGGTCAAAGAAAGTGACTTTGACCAAGCACACAGAACATGACCTCTTACTGAAATAAGCTGTTTATAGCCTCCAAAAATCTTGTAAATTCACTTGACATATATCTCAAAAATGATATATTTTATATGAATGATCAGTTAAACAGGAGAATCGAAAAGGTAACGCCATGAAAAGATCAATTATTTTAACCACCATTCTATCCATCGGGGTAATACTCTCAGGATGTAGACAAAATTCAGAGGAGAAAAGATTGGAGAAGTTTATCAAAGTACACGTTGAAAAAGTAAAACCCATCGAGAAAGAGTTGAATCTATCTTATTGGAATGCTTCTATAACAGGCAAGGATGAAGAATATCAAAAGGCTGCTGATCTCGAATTTAAACTTCGCGAAATCTACAGCAGCAAAAACGATTTTGAGTTTCTAAAAGAGCAAAAAAAATCAGGTCAGATCAAAAATCATATACTGGCCAGACAGCTCGATGTATTAATCAATTCTTATCTTGAAAATCAGATTGAGCCTGATCTCCTGAAAAAGATTGTTGACCTTGGGACAGAAGTTCAAAAGAAGTTCAGCACCTTCAGAGGCAAGATCAATGGGAGAGAAATCACTAATAACAAGATCGATAATATTCTGAGGAAAGAGACAGATTCCCAGAAGAGAAAACAAACCTGGCTTGCGAGTAAACAAGTAGGACCAATTGTTGCCCCGGACATCATTGAGTTAGTAAAATTACGCAACCAGGCTGCGCAGAAAATTGGTTTTAAAAATTACTATATTCTATCTCTTACAACAGCAGAGCAGAGCATAGAAAAACTTGACAAGATATTTAATGAATTATACGAACTCACAAACGCGCCTTTTACAAAGTTAAAATCCGAACTTGATCAAATCCTTGCTGGGAAATACAAAGTAAAAGTATCCGAATTAATGCCATGGCATTACCATGATTCATTCTTTCAGGAAACGCCATTAGTGTATGATCTCGATCTCGACTCTTATTACAAAGGAAAAAATGTGAAGGAGCTTGCCATAAAATTTTACGCAAGCATTGGCCTGCCAGTGGAATCGATTCTAAATGCAAGTGACCTCTACGAAAAAGAGAGGAAAAATCCACATGCATTCTGCACCGATATTGACAGAGAAGGAGACGTACGGATTCTATGCAATCTGAAAAACAATGAGAAATGGATGGAAACCATTTTGCACGAACTCGGCCATAGTGTTTACGACAAGTATCACGATCCAGAAACTCCTTTCCTGTTGCGTAAACCAGCGCACATCTTTACAACAGAAGCAGTTGCCATGTTCTTCGGACGTCTCAGTCGGAACCCAGCCTGGATGCAGACAATGCTTGGGCTTTCTCACGAAGAACGTGCTGAGATTGATAAAGTTGCACCAAAATATGTACGGATGAAACAACTGATCTTTGCTCGCTGGGCAATGGTGATGTATAACTTTGAAAAAAAACTCTACGCAAATCCTGATCAGGATTTGAATTCACTCTGGTGGAGACTGGTGGAAAAATACCAGTTTGTAAAAAACCCACACGGAAGAAATGCACCTGACTGGGCAGCAAAAATTCACTTTGTCATTGCTCCCTGCTATTATCACAACTACGTTCTCGGAGAATTACTTGCATCCCAGCTGCATCACTACCTTCTTCACAATATTCTAAAACTTGAGTCAGACAAAAATGTTAGTTATGTTAGCCAACGCAAAGTCGGTGATTTCTTGCGTAAAAAGATTTTTAAAGCAGTAGATATCTACCCTTGGAACGAAATGATAAAACGAGCAACAGACGAACATTTGACTCCAAAATATTTTGTTGAACAGTTTTTAAAAGAATGA
>CAZPNF010000037.1:0-10036 GCA_964587715.1 uncultured bacterium
CCGCGGCATTTTTATCTTCTTTAAAAATACCTTTTCTCACAATTCACCTCATTCCTTATCATATAAAACTAATGAATCAAATATTTTAACTAACCTCTTAGTTAAATTTTTGCGTTCATACATCTCAATATCTTTTAATTCTCCTGTGACCTGGTTCTTGCCCTTATGAAAATCGTCTAATAATTTCTTTAAATAATTATAGGTTTTTTCAAGCTTTGCATAATCTATAACTTCCCCGCGTTTTGTATTAGCTAATATCTCTGCAATCTCCCCATCTTGTGGGCCAAAAACTAATAAAGGTTTCCCCGCTCTCAGATATTCAAAAATTTTTCCACCTACAATTCCCCTATTATTTTTTGAATTCACCATCAGCAAAAGTAGTACCGATGCTTTTTGCATATAATTAATAACCTCTTTATGAGAAACATATGGAATCAGTTCAATATATTTTTCAATACCTTGACATTTAGACTCTTCAACAAGTGCAGGCTCAATATGACCAACAAAAGTGATAGAAAAATTATTTTCATTAATTAACTTTTCTTTATCTATCATGTAAACAGCCTTAAATAAAACTCCCGGGATATTGTTTTCATAAATAGTTCCCAAATGCATAATAGTGAACTTCTCGTGTCTATAATTATCCGAATCCTTAATAGAATATTTTCTAAAATCACACTCATCATAACCATTAGGTATGTAAAAATACTTATTCCTATCCGGGATTTTTAAAGCATAATCTTCCTTAATGCAAAATGAGCTAACCGAACTCACCGCATCTGCCGACCTTAAGACAGACCGTTCCAACATCTCATCAAACTTTTTTGAAATAAAAAAACGCCGATAATTTTCAAAATAAAAAATTCCAGTCCAGGGATCTCTAAAATCAGCAACCCATTTTAAACCACTCCATCTTGATAATTCTTTTGCAATCAGATGCGTTGTAGCCGGTGGCCCAGAGGAAAAAATAAGATCGATTTTATTGTTTCTTAAAATCTTTTTCCCTCCTCTAACAGCAAAGGGAAACCAACCTATCATTGCATCAGGGATAAATATATTTAGCCTTATCCAGTACGAAAAACGCTTTTTCCATCCAATGTTTTTTTCCACCAACAGTCCTGAGGAAAGTTTTTCGCTCTGTTTCATCCCGATAAATTTTTTAAAGTAACTATGAGGTTCAAAAGTATACGTTTTATAAATTGCTGTACACTCCGGAATATCATCTAAAAGTGACTCGTCAATAGCATGGTATTCTCCTCTTTCAACAGTCAAAACAATTGGCTGCCATCCAAATTTCGGCAAATATTTAACAAATTTAAGAACCCTCTGGACTCCAGGCCCCCCTGCTGGTGGCCAGTAATACGCAATTACCAGAACTTTTTTCATTTGACTTGACATGATTTTCCTCCTTTCTCGTTTATCTACCAAACTAATAAATTCGGAGGAAAATTCCAATTTTGGCTGAAGTAGAACAATCACCCAAAGTCATTTTTGTATCTCTTTAACATCGTATCGTGCTAACATTTCTCTAGAGCTTTTCATTGTTCTCCATGCTCCGCTACGATGGAACGGACACAACGCCATCAGGAGTTGCGTATAAATTATGTTTAGCAATACTGTATTAGCCTTTGGCACTATCAATATAAGTAGCGGCAGAAGCCATACTGGATTTACAACAGCTAACCAAATGTAGAGGGCCATACTCAACACAACAAAATAGGGTAACACGCATATTTCCATCAAAACGAAGGGATAAATGACTCGGCCAAAACGATTTTTTCCCCGCAAATCTATATTCTTTAAATAAACTTGAAAAATTCCTTTGCACCGACGCATTTTTTGCCTCAATCGTTCTGAGAACTTTGGAGGCGTACACTCATAGGCAATAGCAGCTTTATCATAGACGACTCGGTACCCTTTGCGAATAATTTCAAAGAGAAGTTCGGTGTCATCTGCCATTGACTTAAGCCTCACATCCTGTACAAGCGAAGTACGGAACGCCATAATAGGGCCATTGGAGATCGAAATAGAATGAATTACTGATTCACCCGATCGCCAAAGATTATAGAAATATCGGTACAAATTTTCATGTTGTGCTGTTTGTTTAGACGACTTGGGGGATAGAATCTTTACAATCCCATTTGCACCACCAACATTCTTATCTGAGAAGTTTTGTACTAGTTCTCGAATCGATTCTTGTTCCAAAATACTATCAGCGTCTGTCTCAATAGTGATTTCTGTAGTAATCCGAGAAAAAACATAGTTCAATGCATTTGTCTTACCTCGGGGAAAACCGCTGTCTATTATTTCAACCTCAAATGGGATTTTCGAACGGTTGTCAAGTATTATTGCACGCGTTTGGTCTGTAGAATTATCGTTTACGAACAATATCTTTAACTTGTCTGGTGGATAGCTGATCTTGGCAATATTATCTATTTTTTTGCCTATTACCGTTTCTTCATTATAGACACAAACAAGCAAGGTCACGTAAGGGAAAAATGGCGATTTAATATGTGTCTTGCCTCCTTTTGCAGCGACCCAACAAAGTATCGTGTAAGCTAGATAGATCACTATTGTAAATAATACAAGAGAGATAAAAACAGTTAATATCATTTCTTAGAGATTTCCTTTTCTCAATGACTTACGAATCCTTCGTACACTTTCTTGTGTTAAACGCCAACTATTGTTTAAAGAATCCAGCAACAAACCCATCATGAAGATAATAGCAGAAAGTAAAATACTCAATGCTGTAACTACCGCCAACCCGGTATGTTGCATCAATCCCGTTTGTAAGTAACCGATAAAAATACATACACCGCTGATCATACCTACTGTGAAAAAAAATAGTGAAACCATCATAAAAAAGATCATAGGATTATAATCACGAAATAGTGTGATAATCGTATAAAGAATTAAAAATCCATCTCCCCAGGTACTCAACTTGGACTCAGAATCTTCAGGGCGGTTTCGATATTCTACTGGTATTTCTAATATTCTAAACCCTTCTTGAAGGGAACGAATAGTAAGCTCCACCTCGATCTCAAATCCCTCAGCTAAAAGAATCAAATTGTCAACCATTTTTTGACTCATAACTCTATAACCAGATAAAATATCCTTTAATTGAACCTTAAATATCCGATTTAGGATAGTCGTTAACAAAATATTTCCGATTTTATGAGAAATAGAAAACGCTCTCTTTGTTATTTTTGTTCTAGCGCCAACAACCATATCGGCTTTGCCCGTTTTTACAGGTTCGATAAGTTCGCGAACATTAGCTGCGCTGTAAGTTTCATCGGCATCAACCATAATATAAATTTCTGCATCGATATTTTCCAACATTTTCCGTACAGCGTTTCCCTTCCCCTGTCGTTCACAGGTAATGATTTCGGCTCCGGCTTTTTTTGCTCGTAGTGATGTTTGGTCTTGACTATTATTGTTGCCAACATATATGATGGCTTCAGGTAAAGCTTTTTTGTATTCTTTCACAACATTGGCAATCGTTTTTTCTTCATTATATGCAGGGATAATTACCGCAATCTTCACAGAACATAACCTCCATCACTAGTTTATAATTTCCTCTATATTATATTCTTCAATATCTCCGGCGTGTGTAAAAATGAGCATTTCACCTAATAATCCAATTGAAATCATCTGAATACCAATAACAAGCAGCAAAGCCCCAAGAATTAAAAGGGGTCTACCAGCGATTGGCCCCATTGCCAGTATCCTGTAAATAAAAAGGTAGATTTCAATGCCTGCTCCAATAATCATAAAGATTGTCCCAACAAAGCCCAAAAAGTGAATAGGTTTCTTTGAATATCTGGTCAAGAAGAATACTGTCACAATGTCTAATATTCTCCTTAAATATTCCTTTGGATATCTTGAAGTCCTGAAAGAACCTGGAAGCTGCTCGATTTTCTCTTCTCCCACACGATAACCCTGCTGAGCAGCAAGTACTGGAATAAAGTTGTAGAGATCCCCATAAAATGAAATTTTCTCCAGCACAAAACGGTGAGTAACAAG
Source organism: uncultured bacterium (assembly GCA_964587715.1). GTDB lineage: Bacteria > Zhuqueibacterota > QNDG01 > QNDG01 > DSAB01 > CAYYPT01. Next base: position 4,024 of record CAZPNF010000037.1, read on the forward strand.
CACACCGCTGTTGATATCATGAAGCTTCACTCTGGACAAATAACCAACCATTTTGTTGAAGCCCCAACTAACCCATCTATTCAGCAGCGAATCTCTTCTGGGAAAACGCCTTCCCACAACAAGGTCCTTACCATTTTCAAGGGCCTCTATTAGTTTTGGAATATCTTCAGGATTGACGCGAACTCTACCGCTCAAATAGACAATACGTTCTCCTTTTGAATAACGTAAACCAGCATTCAAAGAAGCAGCTTCACCAAATGTTGTTCTCATCTTCACAGTTCGTACCCGACTGTCTTTTTTTGCTATGGTAACAAGTTTCTCATATGTACCATCTGTACTGCCATCATCCACAAAAACCAATTCAAAAGAAGAACCAATCTTTTCCATCGCCTGCACAGCCGAATTGTACAACAAATCAACGCTATCCACAAGATTATAAAGGGAAACAATAAGAGATGTACTGGAAGCTGATCGCTTCGTCCCTTTAGTTTTATTGTTGGACATGTTTATCCTCTTTTTGATATGATAGAAAAGTCGCTAATGTATATCCCTTTCTGTCCCCTGTTTTCACGATAAGGCTGGCAATCAATCCCATAAAAAGAAACTGAAACCCTGCTGCCCACAATAAAAAAACCAGTGTAACAAGAACATTAAGTTCAAGGAATGAAGCTCTGTTAACAATTATACTGTAAACTACGGGGCAGGCTGCCAGAAATCCTGCAAAAAGAAACCACGCCCCAATCTTTCCAAAAAACCTCAGAGGATTTCTTAAATATTTTAGAAAGAGGTCGAGGCTGAAAAGATCCAGAAGGACTCGAAAAGTCCGGCTCAAGTTGTACTTGGATTTACCAGAATGTCTGGGATGATGATTAACCACAATTTCAGCAATACATGCACCCTCTACTTTTGCAAGACTGGGAATAAAGCGGTGAAGCTCACCGTACAGACGAATTTTATCAATAACTTCTCTCCGAAAAGCTTTTAATGCACAGCCAGTATCATGAAGTTGCACTTTCGTAACAGAACAGATCAATTGATTGGCAATCCGGGATGGTATCTTTCGCAGCAAGAGTTTATCTTTTCGCTCCTTTCGCCACCCGCTTACCACATCGTATCCTTCTTCCATCTTTTTCAAAAGAGATGGTATATCATTCGGATCATTCTGTAAATCTCCGTCCATCGTGACGACTATTTCACCCCGACTTGCTTTAAATCCTGCTGCCATAGCAGCAGATTGACCAAAATTCCTTCGTAAAAAAATTACCCGTAAAGATTTATCATTTCGGCAAAGTTCCCGCAGAATTTCCCTGGTCCCATCAGTACTCCCGTCGTCAATAAAAATTATTTCATAGGACTTTTTCAGCCCTTTCAAAACTTTTTTGATTGATCGATATAAAGGACCAACATTCCCCTCCTCATTGTAGAGCGGGACAACTACAGAAATAAAGGTTTTTTTAGAAGGAATAATCATCTTATAGTATTAAGTTAACATTCTTAATTTTTCGCCGGTTTCGCAACCACAACCAGACAAAAGGCGGACCTAATATGATTAATTCCACAAGAACAGCCCAGAAGTTGTGCCAGCAGAAAAGGCTCCCAACAAATGCATGACTGGAGGAAGCTTTGTTCACATCGAGGAACAATGCTACAGGTGATATAAAAAACTTCTGGCTGAAAGGCCAGAAAAGTTTCATTCCGTAGGGATACATCGTATCCCTGGTAAAGAAATCCAACACAAGGTGGGAAAATACAAGAAAGAAAGCAATACATCCAAACCTGAAACTCTCTTTCCGGACAATAATCCAATAGACAAGACCTGAAAGTACTCCAGCAGCAACAGCAAAAATTAAACTGTGTGTCCAGAGATGATGATACTTGTTTGGATTTCCTACCACGTATCCAAAAAGATAATCAATATCGGGTAAATTTGCTAACAGAAAAACAGCCCCCCATTGGGAAAGTGGAAACTTCTGCTTTCTCTTCCCACTGGCAAGTAGTATACTTGCCCCGGCTAAAGTATGTCCAACAGTGCTGGGAATAAGGTTTCTCCTATATGCAAGTATAAAAATCTATTCAAGAATCAGAGCAAAAATATCAACGTTTTTCTACTTCGGCAGCTCTCTGCCATAATTCAAAAATAACAAGTGCCCAGAGCCTGTGTGAATGATTTCTCGAACGATTCATGTGTTGGGAAATCATTTCATTTACATAATCAGGGTTGAAAAATCCTCTACGTTTTAATGTCTCTTCTGACAGAATGTCCATAACAAAATCATGCACAATTTTATTCTCCCGCATCCAGTTTTTAAGTGGGATGGAGTGCCCGAGTTTGTCTTTCCTGTGAACAATTTCATAGGGAAGAAGCGGCTCTACCGCGGCTCTCTCGACATACTTGGCATCAGAAAAGCCCTTAATTTTTAAACTGGATGAAATGGTAGCACAAAAAGCTACAACATCAGGATCAAGCATTGGGAATTTGGGCCTCAACCCAAAGCTGCGGACCATTTCCATCCGCCTGAGATAGAACTGGACAACGGTTTGATAATCACTGTACAGAGACCTACTCAAAGGGTCATATTCCTTTGCCTCTTGATTGACTGAAATTACATCATCATAAAGTTCTTCCAGATTAACTCCATCCCACAATTCGGGGTTAACCAGTCTCTTCAACTCCTCAGGATGGTAATAAACCCGCCATCTATGAGTACCAAGAGACTTCGAAAAACTATAGCTTTCAGAAAACCTTTTGATTTTAACTTTCCAATCCTTCTTCTTCTCAGAATCGGGCAGAAGTCTCCCCAAAGAAAAAATCGGCTCAAGGATAGGTTTTGGTATAGCATCAAAAAAACGAGCGATTTTATCTGCTAAATAAACAGGATGGCCCGCAAAGAGTTCATCTCCTCCATCTCCTGTAAAAAGATCCTCGATTCTACCTTTTGCAGCTCTTGCCAGAAGATAAGTAGCAACATTGATTCCAACGTCAGAAAAAGGTTCATCCATTAGAGAAACCATTTTCTCGGCAAGAAGAATATCCTCTGGTGAATACTCAATTACCTCGTGCTCAAGTCCAAAAAAGTCCGCTACAATTCTGGCATAATGGGATTCGTCAAACGATTCTCCCATGCAGCGGAAAGAAAAAGTGGAAATTTCCTTTTTCCCCTGTTGATGGAGAAGAGAGACAATTGTCGAAGAATCCAGACCGCCGCTGAGGAAAGCACCTGTCTTTGATGCCGGCTCAATACGTTTCTGTACAGCTAAAGTCAGGCGGTCTCGTATTTCCCTGCCTAAGGCATCTATCTCAAATCTGGAGCTAACATCAAAAGAAAGCCGCCAGTATTGTTTGAGAACATGTTTATTCTCTTGCCACTCCAGAACAAAACCCGGCCGCAGACGATAGATACCTTCATAAAATGTCTCAAGCCCGGGATTATAACAAAAAGTCAAATATTTTAAAAGACTGGACTTGTTGATTTGATTTTTTTTACCCAAAACCCAGGCAACCGGCTTAAGTTTGGAACCAAAAACAATCCCGTTCTTATGAAATCCATAATAGAGCTGAGAAATTCCAATCTTATCCCTGACCAGTGTACTTTTCTTACCTGCCTTATCCCAAAAAACCATGGAGAAATCTCCATTGAGTTTCTTAAGGAAATCCAACCCTTGTTTCTGGTAAAACTGCCAGATATACTGAGCAATGGGAATGTATCTATCATCAGAGGTCGAAAATTCTTTATCATTATAAACCTGGCCGTCTAAGATTAATCCTTGAGAATTATTTAAAGCACTCCAGAAACTATTTTCTTCCTTCTCTGGATTAAGAAATTTATTGCCAAAGCAACAAAACAATTCTTCGGTCTCAAAACAATGGACTTGCTGCAGAATTTCTGAATCTATCCATTGAGAAATTCTTTTTTTTGTCTGAGCAATTAATGCCCTTCCCATTATACCAAATAGCATTCAGATTTTTCCTATAAACTAACTTAAGTCACTTTGTCTTCACCATCTTTAACACCCGGGAACAACTACCTGCTATTAAGCGGCAAACATAAATACCGCTCGGCACATCTTCTCTGTTATCATTTTTACCATCCCATTTTACCTGATATTTCCCTTGAGACTGGATATTGTTGATGAGGGTTCTTATTCGCCTTCCCATTACATCGTAAATAACCAGAGAAACTCTGCTGGGAGCAGCAAGTTGATAGCTAATAGTAGTACTTGAATTGAACGGATTAGGGAAATTATCCTCTAAGTGAAAATCTGAGGGAGTTGGTTCTTTTTCACAGGAAGTTACAATATCCACTCGTACATCCGGTTTTTCATACGAACAATCATTGAGCTGATACCTATCCCAGCTAATGGTTGTTTTCTGATCAACGTTAGAAATCACTTGAAACTTTATAATCAAGAAAATATCAGTCCCGTGCAGTGGATCAGTTCCATAAAAAGCCATCTTAAGAAAACCAGCTTTTGAATCATTGTAAATGAGATTAAATTTATGGGAGAACGAAGTGGTGGTTGCACCTAAAAATTTCAGCACATTTGCATCGTACCTGAGCCACACATCTGACGAAAGCAAATCAATTCCTTCTTCTAAGACCAATGGAATGTAAACCGTATCAATTGGATTAACTACCATCGAATCGGACAGTAATGCAACTGGAGAATAACGTTTACCCATCCCAGTGGGCATTGACCAGTTGCCACTGACATCACCCAATATAATCGCATTAAAGTCTGCATTATCGTAATTATCAATCATTTTTGGATACTCATGGGAAGCAGGCACAAACTGCCATTCCCCTACATGCGAACCAGGAATGCCAGATAGACCCACTGCAGCGCGGGCAATCGGGACTGCATCAACAATATCAACCGTTCCACTCTCATCTACATCAGCCGCTTTCTTTTGGTCTTCTGTCAATTCCACCAAACCAACCGCATAGCGTGCTGTTAAAGCAGCATCATAAGCTGATAAAGTACCACTACCAATATCTTCACCCTCTGATTTAACAGGCGTTACAGTAATAGCTTCTTCTCCCTTGATATCTGAAAATGCATAAGCACCCGAGTCATTTGCAGTACTATTTCTCGCTTCATCTCCAGACATGTTAAGTTGTACTTTTGGGACCTTTATATCGTTACTATAATAACGAACTTCCCCTGAAAGAGAGAAAGGACCATGATAGGAAACCCTCTCTTGTTCAACAATTGTAATTCTCTGGTTTGCCATAATCTTAAATACCTTCTGAATAATACCGCTAGGCCAGTAAATAATCAGACTGTCAACTTCTGTAGCATGGGCTAAACCAAATTCTGCAGGGAAACTGTCCACTTTATATCCACCACCTCCCAAAATTTGCCGCATCTGGAGCTTTCCATTCACATAAGCAACCAGTCTGGCACCAATAGCACTGCGGTTACTCTGGACACCCTCCAATTTAACATGAAGCCAGTTGTTGGTACCTCCATTATTTCGAAACAAAGTCGCATAATAGGCTATTGGAAGGTCACTGCTTCTGCATAAATAAATATCAAGATAGCCATCATGGTCATAATCTGCAATCGGAGTAGACCAATTCCAATCGGCATTTTCTGTTAAATTTGCTGAACTGGCAATCTCTGTAAAGGTCCCGTCTCCGTTATTATGAAACAGCTTAAAATTCCTCCCCGATCTGTGGATAGCCAATATGTCAATAAATCCGTCATTATCAAAATCTCCTGTGGATAATCCACCACCAAATGGAGTTTTATCGTCTAAAAGCACGCCCACTCCAGCAGAATTAGATACATCGGTAAAAGTACCATCATGATTGTTTCTGAATAAGAGGAATGTTTTCCATGCCCTTCGTACAAACAAATCAAACCACCCATCGTTGTTGTAGTCTAAAAAAATGGCACCTTTTAAACCATTTGTTCTCGGCAATCCACTGGTAGTTGAGCAGGTAAATGTCCCGTTACCGTTATTGATAAAAAAACGAGAGAGACCCTTTGATGTTCAACCTAACGCTTT